>JAFPRD010000045.1:0-2004 GCA_017401005.1 Lachnospiraceae bacterium | reverse complement strand
GCTTCCCTGTCTTATAAAAGAAAAACCGGTGATATCCGATGGCATTATATCCGGCGTCATCTGTATACGCCCGAACTCGCCTCCGCAGGAAACTGCCATAGCGGCAGCGAGCTGGGTTTTGCCGACACCGGGCACATCCTCAATAAGGACATGCCCGCCGGCAAGAAGCGCCGTGAGTACCAATTCGGTAATCTCCGGTTTTCCGATTATTACTTTTTCAACATTACTTAGGAGCGAGCTTATACGTGAATCACTTATATTCTGTCGCAACATTGAATGTCTCCGTTAAACTTTTTTCTTAAGCTTATCAACAAGTTCCTCGATACATCCGTCTTTGAAGGGGCTGTTTAAACCTACCTTTGCAAGCATAGGCTCGTAAAAATCTCTTGCAGAGAGTTTGCAAAGCTCCAAATATTTATTAAATGCCCCTCTGTAATCCTCGTCCATCTTAACCTTGAACTGCATAGCACAAACGCTGGCAAGAACATAGTCGATGTAGTAGAAAGGACTCTGGAAAATATGGCTCTGTCTCTGCCAAAATCCGCCCTCTCCGAAGAAAGGATCTCCGTCGAAATCAAGGTGGGGACGATAGGTTTCCTCAAGCTTTTTCCACGTAGCCTTGCGCTCTGCGGGAGTCATATCGGGGTTTGCATAAACGATGTGCTGGAACTCGTCTACCATACATCCGTAGGGAACGAAGATTATGGAATCCTCGAGATGCATCGTAAGGTAATCATCCTTGCGGTCTCCGAAGAAATTCTTCATCCAGCCGTAGGTAAAGTACTCCATCGACATAGAGTGGATTTCGGCGGTTTCCATTGTGATATCGTTATGTTCGATTATCTCGTCGTCTCTGTTTATAAAGCCCTGGAAAGCGTGTCCGCATTCGTGTGTGATAACGTCAACGTCTCCGCTTGTTCCGTTAAAGTTTGCAAAGATGAAAGGCGCCTTGTAATCCTGAAGGAATGTCATATATCCGCCCTGGCGCTTTGTCTTTCTTCCGAGTACGTCAAAGAGCTCATGATCCATCATAAAATCAATAAACTCCGCGGTCTCGGGAGAAAGCTCTCTGTACATATCCTGTCCGGCCTTAAGGATCTCCTCGGGAGTACCTGTGGGCGCGGGATTTCCGTTTGTAAAGTAAACGCCGTTATCGTAGAATTTAAGCTTGTCTACGCCGATGCGCTTTCTTCTTGTCTCGTGGATATCCGAAACAAAAGGAACAAAAGCTTCCTTGACCTGCTTGCGGAAGTTCTCAACTTCTGCCTGGCCGTAGCTGTTTCTCTGCATCCTCATATATCCGAGAGGAATATAGTTTTCAAAGCCGAGCATCTGTGCCTGCTTTGTACGGTTCTTCACCATCTTGTCGTAAAGATCGTCGATTTCGTCCGTAACGGTAAGGAAATAGTCGCTCATCGCCTTAACCGCGCGCTTACGAACATCTCTGTCCTTTGATGTCGTAAACTTGGTCATCAGACTAAGGTTGTATGTCTCTCCTTCGAACTCGATCTTTGCGGTTGCAATAAGCTTTGTATACTTGCTTACAAGCTCATTTTCCTCCTGCATAAGAGGGATGAGTTTCTCATCGAAAGACTTGAGGGAAAGTTCCATATTCTTGAAGGCAACTTTTCCCATTTTCTCCTCAAGGTAAGGTCTGTAGGGAGAATTAAAGAGAACTTTATTGTACTCGTTCATACAATTTTCCCACTCGGGATCGAATGAATCGTAGTACTCGTTTTCCTTGTCGTAGAATTCGTCGGTAGTATCGATGTCGTGACGAATATGGGCTATCGTGTGCTGTGTGGAAATATGTCCCTGGATCTTGTAATAATCCTGATGAACCTTCCACTGCTCTTCACCGCTTTTTGCTTCCTTAAGGCGCTTAATAAGGTCGGCGTAATCCGCTTTCATCTTATCGAGCTCTATGCGCTCGTAAGGAAGTTTTGAAAATTTTTCCATTAAAACTATTTCTCCTTCTTGCTTAAAAGCTTATATTCAAGCTCT
>JAFPRD010000044.1:0-5055 GCA_017401005.1 Lachnospiraceae bacterium | reverse complement strand
GGGATGGTGCGCTCACAGACTCGAGGAGATCTTAAACGCCGGAAAGATCGTTCGTCCTGCTTACAAATATGTTGGAACCCATGTGCCTTATGTTCCTATTAATAAGAGATAATTATGGCGTAAAAGAAAAATTGTACCTAAATTTTTCAGATTTTTTTGAAAATCACTTGACATAATACGGGTGGATTCATATAATATTCGAGTATGCGATTTTGCGTGTAATTTATTGCAAAGGAACAAAGTATGCTGATTAATCTTTCTGATGTTTTTAATTCATCCGGCAAGATGAGTACTTTGGAGATCGAACCTGAGATAGCTTCTTACGACAGCGGTTTCGGTGAGTTTCCGGTTACATCTTCGGAAAAATATGTTTTAAAATTTCAGAACCTTGAAAAAGGCAAGATTAAAGTTAGCGGAAATGTTAAGCTGGCATTTGAAGGTCAGTGCGACAGATGTCTGAAGAGTACTCCGGTAAATCTGGATATACAGATAGACAGAAAGGTTGCATCCCCTGATTTTGCAGCAGGTGAAGAGGAAGAAGAGCTTTTCGATTATATGGAAGGCTACAGCCTCGATACCGAAGCGCTTTTGCAAGGAGAGATTACTGTAAACTGGCCTGTCAAGATCTTGTGCCGAGAAGACTGTAAGGGGCTTTGCCCGGTTTGCGGACATGATTTGAACGAGGGAGATTGCGGATGCGATACCTTTGTGCCGGACCCTCGCATGGCAGCTATTTTCGATAAATTGGAATCCACTAAGGAGGTGTAAATCATGTCTATCTGCCCTAAGAACAAATCTTCCAAGGGAAGAAGAGATCAGAGAAGAGCTAACTGGAAGATGTCTGCTCCTACTCTCGTAAAGTGCAGCAAGTGTGGCGCTCTTATGCAGCCCCACAGAGTTTGCAAGAAGTGCGGCTCTTATGACAAGAAGCAGGTCATCGACGTTGATTGATACTCTTCTGAGCATTAATAAGAGGTTACAAAGAAGCTGGTTTTTCAGCTTCTTTTTTTTGTTATTTTTATGTTGATTTTTGATTCACCCTCTTGTATAGTATCTTTTAGGTAAGAAGCAAAACGTATACAATAATAATTGGAGATAAGCTTTTATGGACAGAATCGTCAAGGTTGCCGTAGACGCTATGGGCGGCGACAACGCCCCTGAGCAGATAGTTAAGGGCGCTGTTGAAGCAGTAAACGCCGAGAAGCGTGTTAAGATCTTTCTTTGCGGTAAGGAACCCGAGATAAGGGAGGAGCTCGCTAAATACGAGTACGATCCCGAGTCTATTGAAATAGTTCACTGCACTGAAATAATCGAGACGGCAGAGCCCCCTGTTAACGCGGTAAGACGTAAGAAGGATTCCTCTCTTGTAAGGGCTATGTACCTTGTAAAAGAAGGAACCTGTGACGCTCTTGTTACTGCCGGATCTACCGGAGCCTTCCTTGTTGGCGGCCAGATCATTGTCGGCCGTATAAAGGGAATCGAGAGACCGCCTCTTGCTACCGTTATTCCTACAACAAAGGGTATCTCTTTCCTCTTGGACTGCGGAGCCAATGTAGATGCCAAGCCTACAGCTATCGTACAGTTCGCTCAGATGGGTTCTATCTACGCTGAGAATTTCCTCGGCATCAAGAATCCTACTGTCGGAATCGTAAACATCGGCGCTGAGGAGGAAAAGGGCAATGCGCTTGTAAAGGAGACTTTCCCTCTTCTTAAAGAAGCTAAGGGGATCAACTTTGTAGGAAGCTGCGAAGCAAGAGATATTCCTCACGGAGCCTGCGATGTAGTTGTAGCCGAAGCCTTTACCGGAAATGTTGTTTTAAAGATGATGGAAGGCGTTAGCGGAGCTTTGGTCAAGATGATAAAGAAGGGACTTATGAGTACCTTCATTTCAAAGATCGGAGCTTTAATGTCCAAGAAAGCTCTTAAGAAGACGCTTAAGATATTTGATACCGAGAGCTATGGCGGTGCGCCTCTTCTTGGTTGCAACGGGCTTCTTGTCAAGACCCACGGAAGCAGCTCATCCGTTGCCATTAAAAACTCTGTTTTACAGTGTGTTAAGTTTACAGATCTTGATATTAACGGCAAAATAAAAGAATTGCTGGTAACTGAATCTGATAACTAAGCTATATTTTTTGTAATTAAGGAAGGAAACTTTATTATGGAACTTGAAAAATTAAAGGCTATTATTGCGGAAGTATTAAATGTAGATCCCGATGAGATCACTCCCGAGACCACTTTTACCGATGATCTTGGCGCTGATTCACTTGACGTTTATCAGATCGTTATGGGCATTGAGGATGCCTTCGACAGTCACGTTGAAGAGGATGCTGCAGAGCAGATCACAACCGTAGGACAGGCTGTTGAGCTTATCAAGGAAGCTTTAAGCTAATAAGTCTTTACTTTGGATCAGGCATTTGGAATATATGATTCCCGGATGTAATATGGTCATCTGGGAATCTTTTTCACTTAATAGGATTTATAAAAATGAATACATTGGATTTAAACGGTTTGGAAGAAGCCATTGGTTATAAGTTTAAGGATAAGGGTCTCTTAAAACAGGCGCTTACTCACAGCTCCTATGCCAATGAGCAAAAGATCAATAAATCGGGTGATTATGAAAGATTAGAATTTCTCGGAGATGCTGTTCTTGAAGTTGTTTCCTCGGAATTCCTTTTTCATAAATATCCGGATTTGCCGGAGGGACGTCTTACAAAGTTGCGCGCTTCTATGGTGTGCGAGCCCTCTTTGGCTATTTGCGCCAGGGATTTAGATCTCGGCAAGTATATTCTTCTCGGTAAAGGTGAGGAGAGCACGGGCGGCAGAGGCCGTGAAAGCATCACCTCCGATGTCATGGAAGCTATTATCGGCGCAATTTTCCTTGACGGTGGTATGGAAAAAGCAAAAGAACATATTAACAGGTTCATTTTGTCAGATCTTGAAAATAAGGTCCTTTTTTATGACAGTAAAAGTACCCTTCAGGAAGTTATGCAAGGGGAGTTAAAGAAAGAATTCGAATACGTCCTTATAGGTGAGAGTGGGCCGGAACACGACAAAGAATTCGAGGTTCGTGTTATTAGCGGAAAGAGTGAACTCGGAAGAGGAAAAGGCCGTACCAAAAAGGCTGCGGAACAGCAGGCCGCTTATGAGGCGTTATTAAAGTTGAGAGATCAGGGATATGTTTCTAAAAAGTATTGAAGTACAGGGCTTTAAGTCCTTCGCTAACAAGATCGTTTTTCAGTTTCACAACGGAATTACAGGTATTGTAGGACCTAACGGTTCCGGTAAGAGTAATGTTGCAGACGCTGTAAGATGGGTCCTTGGTGAACAGAGTGTTAAGCAGCTTCGTGGCGGTACGATGACCGATGTTATCTTTTCAGGTACAGAAACTCGTAAGCCGCTTAGTTACGCTTACGTTGCTATTACTCTTGATAATTCGGATCATGCACTTCCCACCGACTTTGAAGAGGTTACCATAGCCAGACGACTTTACAGATCCGGTGAGAGCGAGTACCTTTTAAACGGTACCGCCTGCAGGCTTAAAGACGTTAATGAGCTGTTCTACGATACCGGTATCGGTAAAGAGGGATACTCCATCATCGGACAGGGTCAGATAGATAAGATCCTCTCCGGAAAGCCTGAAGAGAGACGTGAGCTTTTTGACGAGGCTGCGGGTATCGTTAAGTTTAAAAGACGCAAGGCTTCTGCTTTAAAGAAGCTTGAAAACGAGCAGAACAATCTTGTCAGAGTCAATGACATTTTAGCCGAGCTGGAGCGCCAGGTCGGCCCCTTGGAGCGTCAAAGCGAAAAGGCAAAGCAGTATCTTTCACTTAAGGAGAATCTTAAAACCCTTGACGTTAATGCCTTTTTGCTTGAACACGAAAGCCTTAAGTCTAAGCTTATAGACGTTGAGGAGAAGCTTTCTATTGCAAGCGGGGATCTTACTGATGTTAAGAAACAGTACGACGGCGTTAAGGAAGAGTATGACCGCATACAGGAGACGATCGCGGGTCTTGACAGTAAGATTGAAAGCGCAAGAAATGAGCTCTCCAATACAGACCTTAACAGAAGCCGCCTTGAGGGACAGATTGAGCTTTTAAAGGAAAAGATAAGATCTGCCGGTGATTCGGATGCATACTATCTCGAGCGTAAATGTGCCATTAATGAGGAAATCGCTAAGCGCAAAGAAGAACGTGAAAAGATATTAAACGATAATAAGGATGCCGATGCAAAGGCTCTTGAAACGGAAAATACAGCAAAAGAACTCGCGGACGCACTTTCAAAGGTTCAAGGCGAGATCGAAAAGTTAAACAGCGAGCTTGAAGAAAATAAAAATATTATTATCGGGGAGCTTAATTCCCGTTCAACCATCAAGGCCAAGATGAGCCGATTTGACTCTTTAAACGAACAGATAAATGTTCGAAAAGCAGAGCTTAATTCCAGAATCCTTCGCGTTAAGAGCGATGAAGAGGAAAGAAAAGAGTCTATTAAAGAGCTTGAGGATATTTTTGAAAAAGCTACGGAAGAAATATCCGCAAAGCAGTCAGAGGAAAAAGATACCGAAAGCACTATCGAGGAGCTGCGCTCAAAGATAAATCGGACTGATGATAAGCTTCGCGCCGACCAGGCCATGTACCATCAGGAGAAGACCAAACTCCAGACCTTACTTGATATCGCCGAGAGATATGAAGGCTACGGCGGAAGCGTTAAGAAGGTTATGGAACAGAAGTCCCGTTTTAAAGGGATCGTGGGCGTTGTAGCCGATATCATAAAGGTTGATAAAAAGTACGAAACCGCTATTGAGACGGCTCTTGGAGGAAATATCCAAAACATCGTTACAAAGGATGAGGATACCGCTAAAAAACTTATAGGTTTCCTTAAGGAAGGCAGACTCGGAAGGGCTACATTCCTTCCTATGGATGCGGTTTCAAATCCTCAGCAGATAAAGGCTATAGAAGTACTTAATGAAAAGGGCGTACTCGGACTTGCCCATACTCTTGTTGATACTGACAAGGAGTATGAAAAGATTGCTGAGAGTTTGCTTGGAAGATTTGTTGT
>JAFPRD010000043.1:0-1671 GCA_017401005.1 Lachnospiraceae bacterium | reverse complement strand
GCTTCTTATAATTGTAAATGCCGCTTTATATGGTTTGATCATCCTGACATCTATGCTCTGGGTATATTCCGATAATGCAGGAACAAAGAGTGATGTAAGTAATGATAGGGCGGAAGACGCTTCCGAAGAAGATGAGGAATTAAGGCTTAAAGCTTTTGCGGAGAAATACTGTTTTTCACCGAGAGAAGTGGAAGTACTTGAACAGATCCTGGAAGGCTCAAGTAATGGCGAGATCTCTGAAAAACTGTTTATATCCGGGAATACGGTAAAATTCCATGTGAAAAATATACTGAAAAAAACAGAGTGCTCTAATCGCACTGAGCTTATTTCACTTGTCAGCGGGAGTTCTTGGCAGGATTAAACACAATACAAGCGAAATTCTTCGCTATTGCAAAAAGCCGTAAATCACATATAATATAACAATGGCGTACTAATTGTTATATTATATGTGTTTTTTGATTTAGAGTGCAAAGAAGTATGGAAATAATCGCAGATACATCTGAATTTTATATAGAGCGTGAGACCGCAGTTGCAATAGGAAAGTTCGACGGAGTGCACTTAGGGCACAGAAAGCTTCTTGACGAGGTTTTGCAGGCTAAGAAGCGCGGCCTTGCGGCATGCGTTTTTACTTTTGATCCGCCGCCTTCGGTTCTCTTCGGAGGGGATGCACATGTGCTTTCTACCAACGAGGAGAAGCATCGCATCTTCGAGAGAATGGGCGTCGACTTTTTGGTTGAGTTTCCTATGACTCTTGAGACTGCGGCTATACCGCCGAGTACATTTATTGTGGATTACCTCGTAGGACAGCTAAACACAAAGTTTATCGTAGCAGGTACGGATATTTCCTTCGGAAGAAGAGGGGAGGGAAATGCGGACCTGTTAAAAGCTATGGCTGCGGAGTACGATTATGATTTTAAACTCATAGACAAGGTAAAAAATGCCGACGGAGAGGAGATTTCTTCTTCTTTAGTCAGAGAGTGTATTGCAATCGGAAATATGGAAAAGGCTGAAAGTCTGCTTGGCGCGCCTTATTCTGTAACGGGGACTGTTGTCAAAGGAAATCATATAGGACATACCCTCGGTTTCCCTACTATAAATATTTATCCGGATGAAAATAAGCTGCTTCCTCCTTTTGGGGTGTATGCCGGAAAGACCGAGGTTAAAGAAAAGGTTTATCGTTCCATCAGTAACGTTGGGTGCAAGCCGACTGTGGGTGGAGAAGTAAGACCCAGTGTAGAAACGTATCTTTACGATTTTGACGGAGATCTGTATGGCGAGGAAGCTACGGTAGAACTTAGCGCATTCAGACGCCCCGAAACGAAGTTTGAGAGCCTTGACGCACTGAAAGCACAGCTGCAGAAAGATATTGAAAGATACTGAAATTATCGAAGAGGAAATGGGGGTATTTTTAGTTTAAACAGACTGGATTTATTTATGGCAAATAATTACAACGGAATCGTAAATGTATATAAAGAAAAGGGTTTTACTTCCTTCGACGTAGTTGCGAAGCTGCGAGGGATATTCGGGCAAAAGAAGATCGGACATACCGGAACTCTTGACCCTGACGCGGTTGGAGTACTGCCTATATGCCTGGGGAACGGGACGAAGGTTGTGGAGCTTTTAATGGACCACGACAAGGAGTATGTGGCAGAGCTTTTACTGGGAATGTGT
>JAFPRD010000042.1:0-4759 GCA_017401005.1 Lachnospiraceae bacterium | reverse complement strand
TAATGCATCTGCCTTTTGATTGCAAATTAAGGGCTACTATTGTATAATTTTTCGTGTTTTGATTGATATTGATTATCAGAAAGGATTTTAAATATGAGTAAAAAACCTGTTGTATTACTTATCCTTGACGGATACGGACTTAATGACAAAACCGAAGGTAATGCCGTTGCTCAGGCAAAGACTCCCGTTGTTGACGGACTTATGAAGAACTATCCCTTCGTTAAGGGAAATGCCAGCGGAATGGCTGTAGGTCTTCCCGACGGACAGATGGGTAACTCCGAGGTAGGACACCTCAATATGGGTGCAGGACGTATCGTATACCAGGAGCTTACAAGAATTACCAAAGAGATACAGGACGGAACTTTCTTCGAGAATCCCGCTCTTAAGAAGGCTATGAACAACTGCAAGGCGAAGAATTCTTCACTTCACTTCTTCGGTCTTTTATCCGACGGCGGTGTACACAGCCACAATACTCATCTTTACGGACTTCTTGAGATGGCTAAGCGAGAAGGCCTCGAGAAGGTTTATGTACATTGCTTCTTAGACGGAAGAGATACTCCTCCTCAGTCAGCAAAGGGATTCGCCGAGGATCTTGAAGCCGAGATGAAGAAAATCGGCGTAGGTAAGATCGCATCCGTTTCCGGAAGATACTACGCAATGGACAGAGACAACAACTACGACCGTGTAGAGAAGGCTTATGATGCTCTTACTAAGGGCGTTGGAGCTGAGGCGGAAAGCGCACCTGCCGGAATCCAGGCTTCCTACGATGCAGGCGTTAACGATGAGTTCGTTGTTCCTTTTGTTGTTAAGGAGAACGGTGCTCCCGTTGCTACAATCAATGACGGAGACTCAGTTGTATTCTTTAACTTCCGTCCCGACAGAGCCCGTGAGATTACTCACTGCTTCTGCGATGATACTTTTGATAAGTTTGACAGAGGAGCAAGAAAGGACGTTACCTACGTTTGCTTCTCAGAATACGATCCTACAATTCCTAACCACGACGTTGCTTTCCATAAAGTCGAGGTTACCAATACCTTCGGAGAGTGGCTTGCCGCTAAGGGTAAGCGTCAGGCACGTATCGCCGAGACCGAGAAGTATGCACACGTTACATTCTTCTTTAACGGCGGCGTAGAGACTCCCAATGCCGGAGAGGACAGAATCCTTGTTGATTCTCCCAAGTACGTTCCTACCTACGACAAGAAGCCTCGTATGAGCGCTTATACCGTTTGTGATAAGCTTTCCGAAGCTATTACCAAGAAGGATGAGAACGGCGAGCCTTACTATGATGTTATCATCTGTAACTTCGCTAACCCCGATATGGTAGGTCATACCGGAGTCCTTTCCGCAGCTATCGAAGCTGTTGAGACTATCGACAAGTGCGTAGGAGAGGTTGTAAACTTCGTAAACGAAGTCGGCGGAGCGCTCTTTATCTGCGCTGACCACGGCAACTGTGAACAGCTTATCGACTACGAGACAGGCGAGCCTTGGACCGCACATACTACAAATCCCGTACCTTTTATCCTTATCGGTGCCGGAGATGTTAAGCTTCGTGAGGGCGGATGCCTTGCAGATATCATCCCTACTCTTATCGAGGTTATGGGCGAAGAGCAGCCTGCTGAGATGACCGGAAAGAGCCTTATCGTTCACTGATCCGACGATTTTCGGATTGATATAAGAAATTTAGCTGCAAACTGTGCAACTTTGTAAAAAAGGCTTGCACAGTTTGTATTTCTGTGGTAATCTAAACAAGTTGACGGCAATTTGTAATTGCCTTGTTACATTAACTTACGAGGATTGAAAAATGGTTTTAAGAATTATTCTTACAGTACTTTTTATCATAATTTGCATTGCCCTTACTCTTATCGTTCTTTTACAGGAAGGTAAGTCAGCCGGACTTGGCGCTGTAGCCGGAGCCGCTGAAAGCTATTGGGGCAAGAATAAAGGCCGTTCTATGGAGGGCAATCTTGTTAAGATTACCAAGGCGCTCGCTATTCTTTTCCTTGTTTTAGCGATTGTTCTTAATCTTAATGTATTCTAATTAATGAATTTTTTGCACTCCTCGGAAACGGGGAGTGTTTTTTTCTTTATTTGGTTTTTGAGGGACAGGTAATGGCTGACAAGAAAGAATCGTCAAGGCTTATAGCCAACAATAAAAAAGCGTTTCACGATTACTTTATCGATGAAACTTATGAATGCGGCATCGCTCTTGCGGGTACCGAGGTTAAATCCCTCAGGATGGGCAAGTGTTCTATTAAAGAGGCCTGGGTGAGAGTTGATGATCATATGGAAGTTTGGATATACGGTATGAACATCAGCCCGTATGAAAAGGGTAATATCTTTAATAAGGATCCATTAAGAGTCCGTAAATTGCTTCTTCACAAGGCTGAGATCAATAAGCTTGTGGGAAAGACCAAGGAAAAGGGATATACTCTTGTACCTATCGAGGTATATTTTTCAAGAGGCAAGGTTAAGGTTAAAGTCGGTCTTGCCCGCGGTAAGAAGCTCTACGACAAGAGAGAGGATCTTGCAAAGAAAGACCAGAGGCGAGAAGCTGAAAGAGATTTCAAAGTTTCTCTTAAAATATAGCCTGATCAGCCGATAGATGTTATAATGGAGGTATCTGAAACGGCCGGATATATCGGCGGTTCCTATATATTTTTACAATTTAATATGGGGTAGTAAAGGTTTCGACAGGGGCTTTGCAGCTGGAGAAGCTATCCGGTGCGATCCGTTAATCGCAAACTTAAATATAAACGCTGACGAAAATCAGTACGCATTTGCAGCCTAAGCTGTAAATGACGCCGCTTATGCGGCTCGTCTGTCCCGGTGCACTCACACATCGGGGTACAGGCGTCAAAGATGTGAGAAACGACTTGCGTTAAGCTTTGCGCGCATGGGCGTATTATGAAGCTACCTTTGGGTAAGGATTGTTAATGGGGCTTACTTAAAGGGAAACGGAGCAATCCAAAACCATTAACTATGATAGAAGAAGTACAGGGAATGGGTCTTTGGACACGGGTTCGACTCCCGTCTACTCCACTCTACCGTGTTATGACGAACACCTGTCCATAAAGGTGTTCAAAACGCGGATTTACTTAATTTGTGGTTTTCGCAATCCATACGATGCGGAGACCTAAAAGGGCAGAGAAGCACTTACTTATGTAGGTGTTTTTTTTGAATTAAAGCTTGTAATGTGGCGGTAGGATGATAAAATCTTTTTATAATGTAAGGTAGCATTCTTTAATATAAAAGGACACGGATATATATGACATCACCTTACCATGGGTTAGCAGATGAAATTATATACAGCCGCTTCTTAAAGGAACAGGACGAGACTTTGCTTGCAGAGCTTTTAGACAGACATGGACAAAGCCTTGTGCTTTTTTTAAACGGAATGGTTCAGAATATGGAAGACGCAGAGGAACTGATGCTGGACAGCTTCGCTGTTATAGCTTCCGGTACGGCGCATTATTCCGTTCGAAAGGACAGTACATTTAAAACCTGGCTTTTTGCCATCGCCAGAAATAAAGCAAAGATGCTCATTCGTAAGAGAAAGTTCGTCTTTACTTCCATAGATGAGGAAGTTTTAGCTGATAAAAACTTACCGGAGTCTGAGGTCTTTGATAAAGAGGAGCGAAAAGAGCTCTATAAGGCCCTCTCTGAGATCAATAAAGATTACAGACAGGTGCTTTATCTTACATATTTTGAAGATATGAAGCCCGAGGAAATAGCAAGGGTTTTAAATAAAAGTATCAAACAGATATACAATCTGACAGCAAGGGGGAGAGAGGCTCTTAAGACTGCGCTTTTGAGAAACGGGTTTAGAGAGGGAAGATACTAATACCTTAAAAGGAGAATGAGATGGCTCTTTTAGACAGAATAAATCTTGTAATCCAGGTTGTTTTACTGATGCTCGTAATAGTTGCTTCCGTCAGGCTTTTAAAACGTGGAAATGATATTTTTCTTGCAATTCTATTTATATTTTCAATCGTAAGCTGGCTTTTGAGCGATCTTTACTGGCTTGCGTTTGATGTATTGCGCTCAGGGGAGCACATGCCTCTTGCTGCCAATGAACTTGGCGAATGTGCAATGTTTCTTTTGCTTTCGACAGCTATATCCAAATACAAAAATAAAGAGGAGAGAATTTCTGTATTTGCAGCTTGCTTTGCATCAGTTTTTACACTGGCCAATACTGCTCTTTGGATAATCTGGTCCGGAGAGTGGCTGCAGGATATTTTGAGCGGTATTTGTTTATTTGGTTTACTTTCGACTTTTTTACAGATCTGCGAAGAAAAGAAAATGCTTAAAGCATATGTAAAAGTTGTCATGTCTGTGGGAGCTTTTTTTGTAATTCTTTTCCAGGTGCTTACAACTTACCTGCAAAATTCATTTACCCGTATCCTTGAGTATATAAGCTATCTTATTATGTTCGCAACTATTGTATTATTTATAGTCCTTGCAATTGTTTATATGCGTAGAAAAGAAAAAGCAAAGCCTTTTTTGTTAAGCATCGCGGCCTTATTGTGCGGAGTTTTTGGGATTTATATGAGCCCCGGTATAGTTTATTCAGTAATTTTTGCCGCTATTTCGGTAATTGGACCGCTGATGTTTTTTACCATAAGAAGGGAGGTTTTGCCTGATGATATATGCTGAAAACATCCTTATCTGTATAGCGGTACCTTTAATAGTTTCTCTCTTTTTCCTTACAAAGAGTGCCAAAAGATTTGTATCTGCTTTTGTGACAGGAATGATAATCTGC
>JAFPRD010000041.1:0-7083 GCA_017401005.1 Lachnospiraceae bacterium | reverse complement strand
CTGTTCTGGCATTTCTTTGTATGAATATTTCATCTTAGTACCTCACTCATCCGTTAATCTATAAACATCGCAGCCATCATTTGATCCCGCATAAACAAATCCGTTCTTTTCAGCAATATGCTTAGTAACAGTCTGATTGGGATTGCACTCAATTACTGCGTTTTTCCCTTCTCTCTTTGCCTTACTTATCAAGAGTTCTGTCAGCCTTGAAGCATATCCCTTGCCCCATTCTTGCTTGTTAAGCAGCCAGCCCAGTTCAACAGAAATCTCATCGTAATCATGATAGATTACATAGCCTATATATTTTCCGTTAGTGTCTTCAGCTGCATAAATCAATGGAGGATCTGAAAGAGCCGCACTATGAAGGAATTCTCTTGTCTTATTAATATCAAAGACCGGCTCTATATATTTCATTACATCCGGATCTGACAATGTTCCATACAGGTTCATAAGATCCGATTCATCAAACACTCTAATATTCATATTGCTTTTTCCAATCCTTTTAGCAAGTGACATTTAGCTGCATCCGGCTCTATAACTCTCCTCCAAGAACAAATACTCGACCGCTTTAAAAACCATTATACCAAAACAAAAGACACATAAAAAGAAACTCTCATGGAAAATGCAAGCTTGTACGCAGGTTTTGTGCCTAAGGAGGGGGGGCGAGGCGGGTTTTAGGCACAGAAGCTTATTGATATTTTGCAGGTTTTGTGCCTAAGGAGGGGGCCGTGGCGGGTTTTAGGCACAGAAATCTTTTAGTTTTTCCAGAATCGTTCATATTTATTTATTATCTTGAAGCGTTTTTTTGCCTAAGAATGGAAATGTAGAGGAGATTAGGCACAAATTGAGTGGAAACAAGAGAAAATAAGGGTAAGTATGAACAAATAAGAGTGCCTAAAAAGCAATCCATGGCGTATCTTAGGCACAGATTTACAAAATTTGACCGAGCAGGCGTTTACGCCTGCGAGACTTAAGAACCGTGGGTTTGGGGCATCCGCAGTGCGAGGAAAGCGGATGAAGGGTGAGGCGGAAACAGAAAAAGGTCCGGGGGACCTTTTTCCCGCCGAACGGACCGACGAAGGCGCTCTGCGCCGAGGAGACAGAGAACCGTGGGTTCGAGGGCTCCCTCGGCGCATATACGAAAACAGCCCTGCTCTTAATTGAGCAGGGCTGCTTCGTATATATGCGGATGAAGGGACTCGAACCCACACGCTTACGCACAAGAACCTAAATCTTGCATGTCTACCAATTCCATCACATCCGCAAAACATGGCTATTTTACAGCATTTTAGGCTTTTAGTCAATCATTTGACAAAATCTTTCAGCGGGGTACAATTAATTTATAATCTGCTGCAAGATAAACAGCCTAAAACCGGTAGCATCCGGCGCAGGCTATCAAAGAGGAATTCTTATGTTTAATACTCACGATATTACAAGAGATGAATTTATGCTTGACGGCAATTTTGCTGAGGATGGATACGACTGGTGGTGGCATTCCTTTACCGGCATCAGCGAAAAAACGGGAGAGGAGAAAGCTTTCTTTATAGAGTTTTTCACCTGCAACCCTGAGCTTGGAGAAGATAAGCCTGTGCTTGGCCAGCTTCCCGAGAATAAAAAGCTTGGTATAAGGCCTTCATATCTGATGGTTAAAGCAGGCTGCTGGGGAGAAGATGCTTGCCAGATTCACAGATTTTTCGGCTGGGAAAAGGTAAGTATATGTAAGAAAGCGCCCTTTAGTATTGAGGCGGATGACTGCTACCTTTCGGAGACCGAGCTTCGCGGAAGCGTAAGCGTTTTTGACGAGGAGGCGGAGGCCCATCCCGAGTACATGTGCGAAAGCGGTGAGATGACCTGGAAGCTTAATATAAATAAAAAAATCGCTTTCAATGTCGGATACGGCGCCGGAAAAACCTTCAGAGATCTAAAGGCCTTTGAGATGTACTGGCATGCGGAAGGCATGAAGACGGGATACAGCGGATACGTTTATTACAACGGCGTAAAGTATAACGTTACGGAAGATACCTGCTACGGATATGCGGACAAAAACTGGGGCGAGAATTTTACAAGTCCCTGGGTCTGGCTTTCCTCGAACTGCCTTACAAGCAATATCACGGGCAAGCAGCTTAAAAACAGCGTTTTTGATATAGGCGGAGGAAGACCGAAAGCCTTCGGATTTGAATTTGACAGAAAACTTTTAGGGGCTCTTTATTACGAAGGAAGAGAGTTTGAATACAATTTCTCGAAGATCTGGACTCTTCCGAGAACCCGTTTTAAGTGCGAGGAGACTAAGGACGAGATAATCTGGCATGTAAATATGGACAATGCCGACTCAATGATAAGGACACGCTTTAGATGTAAAAAGAAGGAGATGCTCCTTGTCAATTACGAATCTCCCGACGGACAAAAGCGCCACAACAGACTCTGGAACGGCGGCACGGGAGAGGGAAGAATTTTGCTATACAAAAAGGACGTGCCGGGAAATCTTAAACTTATCGACGATATCAGCGTTACACACCTTGGATGCGAGTACGGAGAGTACGCGGAAAAATAATTGGAAAACGTTTTCAAAACTTATTGAAACTTTTCGCGGACCATAGTATATTACAATTATACAGAACGTTTACAATCTGTAAAACGGTTTCCAATACACGAAACTATATATTCTGTAAAACGGTTTCTGCAAAGCAATAGGAAACCGGGCGCAACTGATTTAAATCATTCACCAGACAAGAGGATTATTCTATGAGAAAAGCAGGCATTTTATTCCCCGTATTTTCACTTCCCGGCGCGTACGGAATCGGTACTCTCGGAAAAGAGGCTTTCGCCTTTGTTGATTTCTTAAAGGAAGCGGGCCAGTCAATCTGGCAGATCTTGCCCTTAGGACCTACAGGCTACGGAGACAGCCCTTATCAGTCTTTTTCATCCTTTGCCGGAAACCCTTATTTTATCGACCTCGAGGCGCTTATAGAGGAGGGACTTCTGACAAAGGCGCAGTGTGATGCTGTGGACTTTGGAGACAATCCTTTTGATATAGATTATGAAAAGCTCTATTTCGGGCGCTTTAAGCTTTACCGTAAGGCATATGAATCGGCAAAGAAAAAGGGAATGATCGCTTCATCAAAATACAAAAAGTTTGTAAGAAACAACGCTTACTGGCTTGAAGATTACGCTCTTTATATGGCTGTAAAGGATTCTTTCGGCGGCGTTAATTTTATGGAGTGGGATGAGGACATCAGAAAGCGCGAAAAGACGGCTATGGCCTCATATAAAAAGAAACTTTCCGAAGAGATAGAGTGCTATAAATTCCAGCAGTATCTTTTTGCTACTCAGTGGGAGAAACTGAAAAAGTACGCAAACAAAAAGGGAATTGAGATCATCGGAGATATTCCTATTTACGTAGCTTTTGACAGTGCGGATACATGGGCAAATCCCGGGCTCTTTGAACTTGATAAGGAAGGCTACCCCACAAAGGTAGCAGGATGTCCTCCCGATTGCTTTACCGCGGACGGACAGCTTTGGGGAAATCCTCTTTACAAGTGGCCTGAGCACAAAAAGACCGGTTACGCCTGGTGGCTCGGCCGTATGAAAAAATGCTTTGAACTTTACGATATTGTCAGAATCGACCATTTCCGCGGATTTGACGAGTACTGGGCTGTTCCCTACGGGGATAAGACCGCTGTCGGAGGAAAGTGGCTCAAAGGCCCCGGATACAGCCTCTTTGCGGCTATCAACAAGGAGTTTGGAACCGGAAGAATCATCGCCGAGGACCTTGGATTTATCACAGACAGCGTAAGAAATCTTATTAAAAAATGCGGATATCCCGGAATGAAGATCCTGCAGTTTGCCTTTGATGCGAACGGAGACAGCGAGCATCTGCCGCATTATTGCGACAAAAACTATGTGATCTACACCGGAACACATGACAACTTTACTCTCAAAGCCTGGATCGACCAGATGGGCAAAGAGGATATAAAGTTTGCAAAGAAATACTTAAACGTTAAAAAGCGTAAGCAGCTGCCTGAAAGCTACATCCGCGCCGCTCATCAGACAGCTTCCGAGACATGTGTAATTCCTATCCAGGATTATATGATGCTGGGAAATGAAGCAAGGATCAATGCGCCCTCTACCCTCGGAACCAACTGGAGATGGCGTATAAATAAAAATGAACTTAACGAAGAGCTCGCTAAGTTCATTAAAAGTTTCGCAAAAGTATACGGAAGACTTCCCAAAAAGGAAGCTAAATAAAACCCATCGGGTAAAACATCAGATAAAGATTTATTCGGGATCGTCTTTATAGACATCGGCCATTGCCATATTTGAGTTATGAAACTCTTTGATGTATGTAACTTCATCCCCGAACCATTCGGGGGGAAGGAATACATCGGCGGCCTCTTTGCTTCCGAACTCTACCTCCGCCATAACAAGAGGGGCAAAGGGTTCATCGAAGACATCAAGCTCGATGATAAGAGAGTAGCCGTCGGGGGGCTTGGGGGCTCCCTCGACAACCTTAGGATGCTCAAGAGGGATAATATATCGTCTCTTACAGATAACGTTTCCGTCGGCCTTTAAGAGGAGATGATAATAAGCATCTTTGGTAAGAGGAAGATTCATTTCCTCACGGGCCAACATCCCGGATCCTTTGTATGTCATATAATAATCGTCGTCTTCACGACGGATTCTTACAACCGGAGAAATATTAAGGTATGCCTGTTCAATACGCTTTGAGGGGTAAGACTCAAGATCGGCAGGGATTTTCTTAATTAAAAATTTACGTTCGATTTCCATCTGACGCTCCGTCCAAAAATTTAATCTGTACTTTATCGTACTAAAATAGTATAAACTATATTTATAGAAAATGAAAGTCATAGAAAATTAAGTATTTCTAAAGAATGGAGAGTAAAATGGCTAAGATTGCAGTTATGCTGGCGGAAGGATTTGAGGAGATTGAGGGACTTACCGTTGTTGACATCTGCAGAAGATGTGGTATCGAGGTTGTTACGGTATCGATCACAGATGATAAATGTGTTATGGGATCCCACAAGATTCCTGTTATTGCAGATGATACCTTTAAAAATACAGATTTCGGAAATATCGATATGATCGTTCTTCCCGGAGGACTTAAAGGAACTCAGAATCTTGAAGCCTGCGAGCCCCTTATGGAAAAAATCGACGAGTTTTACAGGGATGATAAATACATTGCGGCTATCTGCGCTGCTCCCAGTATCTTCGGGCACAGAGATATTTTAAACGGACGTGTTGCCTGCAGCTATCCTTCCTTTGAGGGACATCTTGTAGGTGCGGTTGTATCCCATAATCCTGTTGAAAAGTCTGATAATGTTATCACCGGAAGAGGAATGGGCGTTTCAATCGAGTTTGCTTTAAAGATTGCGGAGCAGTTTGTAAGTAAGGAAAAGGTAGATGACGTAGCTACGGGGATCATCTACAGATAGTTTTTCTGAAAAAATATCGATAACGGACAAAAAATACGCTTTTAGATATTGACAATTTTCTTGCGAAGCGTTAAATTATTGGAGTGTGCGTGGAAGCTCCCGTGTCAAGTTCGCTTTCCTCAAGCTTTTAAGAGGATTTAAGATCTTGGGGAAGGTGAACTGGTTTCCGAAGCATCATCCTATAAAATCAAAGGAGGTGTATCAAATGGCAAACATCAAATCTGCAAAGAAGAGAATTCTCGTTAGCCGTCGCAATGCTGATAAGAACAAGGCAGAGCGTTCAGAGGTTAAGACCGCTATAAAGAAAGTTTATGCAGCAATCGAGAGCGGTGACAAGAAGGCAGCTCAGGCTGAGCTTGTTGCAGCCACCAAGACAATCGAGATGGCAGGTACCAAGGGCGTTTATCACAAGAACAACGTTGCCCGCAAGGTTTCCCGCATCAGCAAGGCTGTTAACGCAATGGCTTAATCTTAAAATTATAGATTACTGAAAGTACCTGTACCCGTCATACAGGTACTTTTTTAGTATAAAAAATGTTATAATCTTTTTATATAGTCCGCTATAGGAATAGACTATAGCGAAGACTGCCAATATTGGGAATATTTAGTATGGGAAGAGAGAGCAGGGAGTAAAGTATGAAGATCATTGATATCCTTAATAAAAAGAACATGTCGCTTTCATTCGAGGTTTTTCCTCCGAAAAAAGAGAGCGGTTTTGAGAGTGTAAAGACTGCTACCGAAGAGATTGCGGCGTGTAATCCCGCTTTTATGAGCGTTACTTACGGAGCAGGGGGCGGAACCAGCAAATACACTTTAGATATAGCTAAAAATATCAGCGAAAAGTACAAAGTGCCTACTCTGGCGCATTTGACTTGCGTATCTTCATCCCGTGAAACAGTTAAAGCACGCATCGAGGATATGAAGGCCGCGGGTATCAAAAACGTTATGGCCCTTCGCGGGGATCTTACCCCGGAGCTAGAGGGAACCGATCCCGCAACCTGGGATTATCGCCACGCTGTAGAGCTTGTACGGGAGCTTAAGGAGAGCGACGGCGACTTCTGTATCGGAGCGGCCTGCTACCCGGAGGTTCATCCGGACAGTGCCAACCAAAAGGAAGACATCCTTCATCTTAAAGAGAAGGTTGAAGCGGGAGCGGATTTCCTTACTACTCAGATGGTATTTGACAATAACCTTTTCTTCAGCTTTTTGTATAAACTTCGCGAAGCGGGGGTTGAATGCCCGGTACTTCCCGGTATTATGCCTATTACCAACGCAAAGCAGGTTGAGCGTGCTATAAAGCTTTCCGGTTCGTTTATGCCCCAAAGATTTAAGAGTCTTGTGGACTATTTCGGAAGCGACCCCGATGCAATGAAACAGGCAGGTATCGCCTACGCAACAGACCAGATAATCGACCTTTACGCCAATGGAATAACCAATGTGCATGTTTACTCTATGAATAAGCCCGATGTTGCAAAGGCTATTATGGATAACCTTTCAAGTATTTTGGGCAAAGACTTTGGAAGATAATTCTGCCCGGTATTTGTTTTTGTAAGAGACTGATAATGAAAGAATTTCTTGAAGATTTAAAGAATGGAATAGATAGAAAGGAAGGCGCTTTTACCCCTATCCACTT
>JAFPRD010000040.1:0-20804 GCA_017401005.1 Lachnospiraceae bacterium | reverse complement strand
GACTCAGGCGGGAGATGTGTCGGCATACATTCCGACAAATGTTATTTCCATCACAGACGGACAGATATATCTGGAGACCGAGATGTTCAACTCCGGTTTCCGTCCCGCTGTTAACGCCGGACTTTCCGTATCCCGTGTAGGTGGTGCGGCACAGATCAAGGCTATGAAGAAGATTGCGGCACCTATCCGTACCGAGCTTGCTCAGTACAGAGAGCTTGCATCCTTCGCACAGTTCGGATCGGAACTTGATAATGATACCAAGGAAAAGCTTGCTCAGGGTGAAAGAATCAAAGAGGTTCTTAAGCAGCCTCAGTATTCACCTATGCCTGTTCAGTACCAGGTAATCATTATCTACGCAGTTACAAGAAAGTATCTGCTTGATGTTCCTGTTGAGGATATCACACGCTTTGAAAAAGAATTCTTTGAGTTCCTCGATACAAAGTATCCCGAGGTGCCCAATTCTATCGCTACCGACAAGGTAATCTCCGATGAGATCGAAGAGAAGCTTAAGAAGGCAATCGAGCAGTTCAAGGCTGATTTCCTTAAGGCGTGAAACACAAAGATGAGGTAATATATTATGGCATCAATGCGTGATATTAAACGCCGGAAGACCAGTATACAGGGAACTCAGCAGATCACAAAAGCTATGAAGCTTGTATCCACCGTTAAGCTCCAGAGAGCGAGAGCGGCTGCAGAGAAATCCCAGTACTACTTCGACAGTATGTTCCGTACGGTGAACAGTATTCTTTCCCGTGTCGGACATATCGAACACAGATACCTTATTCCCGGAGAGTCCGAGAGAAAGGCTGTGGTGGTAATAACTTCCAACAGAGGTTTAGCCGGCGGCTATAATTCCAATGTGGTAAAACTGATTACCAGAAATGATGCTTTTAAGAAAGAAGACCTTGATATTTATACTATCGGAAACAAGGGCCGTGAGGCTTTTGCGAGATACGGATACACTATCAGGGAAGATATGCCGGAAATAATCGAAGATCCCTTATATTCGGAAGTAAACGCACTTACCGACAGGCTTCTTAAGTCTTTTGAAGCCGGAGAGATCGGAGAGATCTACCTTGCATATACTTTCTTTAAAAATACCGTAAGCCAGGAGCCCAGACTTATCAAACTCTTGCCCGTAGAGGCGGAGGAAGAGGACGAAGCTTCAGCGGTAATGAACTTTGAACCTGAAGATGTTGATGCGATAGATATGATCATCCCCAAGTATATCAGCAGTCTGATATACGGAGGACTGAAAGAGGCTATCGCCAGTGAAAACGGAGCCCGTATGCAGGCCATGGACAATGCGACCAGCAACGCGGAAGAGATGATAGACAAGCTCTCGCTCCAGTACAACAGAGCCCGTCAGGGATCCATCACACAGGAACTTACGGAGATTATCGCAGGCTCGGAAGCAATCGGATAATCAGTTTATGCCGCTTAAGCGGCGGAAATGAGGTTATAAATGGCAGAGAATAAAGGAAAAGTAACCCAGATCATCGGAGCGGTCCTTGATATCCGCTTTGATGAGGGTAAGCTTCCTGAAATTAACGAAGCAATACGCATTCCTCAGCGGGATGGCGGGGAACTCGTAGTAGAGGTTTCCCAGCACCTTGGTGATGATACCGTAAGATGTATCGCCATGGGACCCACCGACGGACTTGTCCGCGGAACGGAAGCTATTGCCACCGGAGCTCCTATTTCGGTTCCGGTAGGAGAAAATACACTTGGCCGTATCTTCAACGTACTCGGACAGCCCATCGACAACAAGCCGGCTCCCGAAGGAGTTGAATACGAGCCTATTCACAGGGCTGCACCCGCATTCGAAGAGCAGTCCACAGAAGCTGAGCTTCTCGAGACCGGTATCAAGGTAGTAGATCTTCTTTGCCCTTATCAGAAGGGTGGTAAGATCGGACTCTTCGGAGGTGCCGGAGTAGGAAAGACAGTTCTTATTCAGGAGCTTATCCGTAACATCGCTACAGAGCACGGCGGATATTCGGTATTCACCGGTGTAGGAGAGCGTACCCGTGAAGGTAACGATCTTTATCATGAAATGAGCGAATCCGGAGTTATCGACAAGACCACCATGGTCTTCGGTCAGATGAACGAGCCCCCGGGAGCGAGAATGAGAGTAGGTCTTACGGGACTTACAATGGCGGAGTACTTCCGTGATAAGGGTGGAAAGGACGTGCTTCTTTTCATCGACAACATCTTCCGTTTCACACAGGCAGGTTCCGAGGTTTCAGCGCTTCTCGGACGTGTGCCTTCGGCCGTAGGTTACCAGCCTACACTTCAGACCGAGATGGGTGCTCTCCAGGAGAGAATTACATCAACAAGAAACGGTTCCATCACATCCGTACAGGCTGTATACGTTCCTGCGGATGACCTTACGGACCCTGCGCCCGCTACTACATTCGCACACCTTGACGCGACAACCGTTTTGTCCCGTTCAATCGTTGAGCTCGGTATTTATCCGGCTGTAGACCCTCTTGAGTCTACCTCGAGAATACTCGACCCCAGAGTTGTAGGTGATGAACATTACAAGACCGCCCGTGGAGTACAGGAGATCCTTCAGCGTTACAAGGAACTGCAGGATATCATCGCAATCCTCGGTATGGACGAGCTTTCCGAAGAAGATAAGATCGTCGTATCAAGAGCAAGAAAGGTACAGCGTTTCCTTTCACAGCCTTTCTTCGTAGCAGAACAGTTCACCGGACTTGTCGGTAAGTATGTTCCTATCTCCGAGACTATCCGCGGATTCAAGGAAATCCTTGAAGGAAAACATGACGATATCCCCGAGAGCTATTTCATGAGCGTGGGAACTATCGACGATGTTGTAGAGAAGTATAATGCAAACAATAAATAATCGGTTTATTGTTGCCAAAGCCATCGGTAAGATGCTGCAAGTGTCTTGAAACTGCCGGTTTAAAAAGGAGTATATATGGCTGACAATATGTTCAACCTCCGCATAATAACACCCGAGAGAGTGTTTTATGAGGGAGAAGCCCAAATGGTAGAATTCAATACGACCGAGGGAGAAATCGGAGTTTATCCGGGTCATATTCCTCTTACGGTAATTGTTAAGCCCGGCATCCTTCGCATCCATGAAAAAGATGGAGAGAGAATTGCCGCACTTCACTCGGGTTTTGCTGAGATTCTGCCGGATGCTATCTCTATTCTTGCGGAAATCGTCGAATGGCCCGACGAGATTGACGAAAAGCGTGCAAACGAAGCGCTTGCCCGTGCCAAGGACAGATTGAAGAACAGATACGAGAACCTTGATGTTGCAAGAGCCGAGACTGCGCTTCAAAGAGCAATGGCACGAATTAATGTTTTAAAATAGAGGATTGTGTGATACAATCTAATAAGCCTAAAGGCGCCCGCCAGGGGCGCCTTTTAGTTTAGTGAACAAATAAAGGTATCAATATATGAACTTTTCCGTAATAAGGAAAAACTTAATACGTATTTTCGTCTTTATATGCGTGTTCATTGCTGCGTTGTTTATAGCCTCCGAGATTTTAAACAGAGATATAGACAATATAACAATGGACATGGAACCGGCCACTTTGCCTGTTATCAGTATGATCCGGGGAGATTTTTCCTATAATAAGCTCTTTGGATATGTAGATAAAAGAAACGTAAGCGAGGCCGGAGAAAATGTTACCGTTCTTTCGAGCGACCGTAAGCTTTCCTTTAGAGTAAAGACATACTCTAAAGATATAAGAAAAGTTTCCTACGAAGTAAGAACAACCGATGGTGAGAGACTGGTCGAATACGGAGACCTTCCTGAGATAAAAAAATCCGAGGATGTTTTAAGTCTTAACCTTTCTCTTAAGGACCTTTTGACAAAGAATGTTTTGTACTCTTTGGAGCTTACCTTAACCGATGATGAAGACAACGAATACTACTACTATACCGATATTATCTGGGGTGACGACCTTGGCTGCGACGAGAAATTGGAGTTTGTTCAGTATTTCCACGACAAGCTTTTTGACAAGGAAAATGCCTCGGAGATCAGAAAGTATTTAGAGACAAATTCATCCCTTAATGATAACTCATCTTTTGCCAGTGTGGATATACATTCAAGCCTCGACCAGATAACCTATGGTGATTTGGGACTTACTCAGACAGAAGAGCCTGATATTGAGATCAAGGAAATATCAGACCAGATGGCGGAGATAACAACGGACTATATCGTCTTTTCGGGAGACGAAAAGAATAAGGTCTATTACAGGCTTACCGAGTATTACCGTATCAAGACCGGAAAAGAGAGAATGCTCCTTATCGATTATCAAAGAACAATGGAGCAGCTCCCTGATGAGAAGAATCTTTGCGTTAATGACAAGATCGTTCTCGGAATTGCCGACAGAGGAGTAGAGTATTCCGAAAGCGAGGACGGAAATACAGTCGCTTTTATTTATGCCGGAAGACTGTATTCCTATCAGGCAAAGGAGAATAAGCTTACCAGAGTGTTTGCCTTTTCCGGGAATGATGATTTCGACGAAAGAGCCATGCGAAGCGCTCACGGCATAAAAATTCTTGATATTGATGAAAGCGGAACGATAAAGTTTGCCGTCTACGGATATATGAACAGCGGACGCCACGAAGGCGAGGTAGGCATAGAAGTATACAACTTTGACGGAAAGCTTAACACTATAGAGGAACTCATATATATTCCCTACGAAAGATCTTGGGGTATTTGGCTGCCGAGCTTGATACGCTTTTGTATCTTAACAGAGAGGAACATCTTTTCCTTGCTCTGGAAAACAAGGTATATTGCGTAGATCTTGAAGACAAGAGCTATACGATTAGAAACGACCTTGGGGGCGATGATACGCTGGTTACGAGCTATGACCATCGAATCCTTATCAGCCGCAGCGCTTACGAGGACTCCCAGTTATCGAGAAGTATTACACTTACGAACCTTAAGTCGGAAAAGGATAAAGAGATAAATGTTCCTGAAGGCGACTGCATAAGGTCTCTGGGATTTATCGGACCCGACGTAATCTACGGAATAGCCCATATCCGGGACGTTCGAAGAGAAAGCTCGGGCCGTCTTTTCTTCCCGATGTACAGGATCGTCATCTGTGACGAGGAAGGTTCTCTTATCAAGAACTATCAGTATGACGGACTCTATGTTGTAAGCGTAGAGTTAAACGACAATCAGCTTACACTTAAACGCGTATCTATAGACGAAAAGGGTAAGGTAAAAGAGGAAAAGACTGACTATATTACCGCTGAGGATATGAGCGGAGGTGTAAATGTCACTGACGCTACCGCTGTTGTCGATGTTTACAAGACTTATGTACAGCTTCAGCTTCCTTCGGAGGTAAACAGCACTCTTTTAAAGGTTGCTACTCCGAAAGAAGTGGTATACGAGGGCGGAAGAGATCTTGCTTTAGAGATCGAAAAGCTTAAGAGATATGTGGTTTACGATGCGTACGGAGTAGCCGACATATACAACGTTGCTTCGAACGCCATAGAACTTGCCAACTTAAAAGCGGGCTGGGTAATAGACGAAAAAGGTGATATAATCTGGAAGAGAACTCCGAGAAACTCTCGAAATCAGATAATGTCGATCGAAGGCAGGGGCTGCGAAGAGGGAGAGACATCTTTGGCAGTCTGTCTGGATGCCCTTCTGGAGAATGAGGGAGTTATAAGAAATTCCCAGTATCTTTTAGATGAAGGAAACACAGTACTGCAGATACTTGAGGACAATCTGGAGAATTGCAAGATTCTGGATTTAACGGATTGTGAACTTGACATGATGCTGTACTATGTTAATATTGAAACGCCGGTACTTACTTTGACGGGGGAGAATGACGCTTTACTGATCGTAGGTTATAACGACACAACGGAAATAGTTGTACTGCTTAATCCTGTAACCGGTACTCTTGATAAGATGTCCTACGATAAAGCGGCGGAATTGTTCGAGGATTACGGAAACAATTTCATCACCTATACAAAATTGGAGTAGATAGAGGTTAAAAAATGTCTTCAAAAGATAACTATAAGCTTGATTTTTCTCACCCCGGAAAAATATTTTTCGCCGGAATAGGCGGAATCAGTATGAGCGGACTGGCGGAGATCCTTGTTGACGCCGGATTTGAGGTTTTGGGCTCTGACAGGGATAAAAGTCCTATCACCGAAGGCCTTGAGAAAAGGGGCGTTAAGGTTTATTACGGCCAGAAAAAAGAAAACATTACAAAGGACATCGACTGTGTTGTATTTACCGCTGCAATAGGTCCCGACAATCCGGAATATATAGCTACAAAGGAACTTGGACTTAAATCTGTTTCAAGAGGCGAGCTCGTCGGACAGATGATGAGCAATTATCAGATACCCATCGCTGTCAGCGGAACTCACGGTAAAACAACAACAACTTCTATGATAAGCGAGATCCTTCTTGAGGCGGGTCTCGATCCTACCATCAACAACGGAGGAGTCCTTAAATCCATCGGAGGAAACACGAGAGTAGGCGGGCATAAATACTTTGTAGCAGAGGCCTGCGAGTACACCAACAGCTTTTTGCATTTCCTTCCAAAGATTGGAGTTATTATGAATATCGAGGAGGATCATCTGGACTTTTTCAGAGACCTTGACGATATCAGAAAATCATTTAAGGAATTTGCGCTTCTTTTGCCCGAAGACGGAACTCTCGTCATCTGTGGTGATATCGAAGATTACCATGAGATCACAAAGGACCTTAAATGCAGAGTTGTCACTTTCTCTGCAAAGGGCAAGGATGTATACGGAAACCCTACAGACTATAAAGCTGAGAACATCAGCTTTAACAGACTGGGATGCGCCGAGTTTGATGAGATAAACAAAAGGGGAATGCGAAAGATATCCTTAAAGGTTCCCGGAGAGCATAATATCACAAACGCTCTCGCTGCGCTTGCTGTGGGAGATGCGGTAAAGGCTGAGTATCAGGCAGGAGCAGATGCCTTAAATAAGTTCACCGGAGCAGACAGAAGATTCGAATACAAGGGAGAGGTAAACGGATTTACGATAGTAGACGATTACGCGCATCATCCCACGGAGATTCACGCCACAATGAAAGCGGCTTCGATGATCGAGTACAATAAACTGTACGTTGTATTTCAGCCCCACACCTATACGAGAACAAGAAGCTTTTTCGACGAATTCGTAAATGAGCTTTCTGCCGCTGATGTGGTGGTAATGCCGGATATTTACGCCGCAAGAGAAAAGGATAATCTCGGAATAAGTTCAAAGGATCTTTGCGATGCTTTAAGTAAAAAGGGAACAGAAAGCTACTATATTCCCGATTTTAAAGAAATTGAAAAATTCCTTCTGAAAAATTGCACAAAGGGTGATCTGGTGATAACCATGGGTGCGGGAGAAGCCAATAAAATCGGCGATGCGCTCGTTCGGGGAAGAAGATAATCCACAATATCCACAAACGGTTTTAAAGATTTGATTAAACCGATTTGTGGATATTTTTTTGAGAACTGTGGATATTTTTTTAACCGGTCAATTTGGATTATATACTGATGCTGCTGTGTTTGAAACTTTTGGAATGACATGTTAGTCACATATTATCCACATAATCCACGGCATCCACAAAGTGTCCGTTTTATTTCCCTTAAAAACCAAATAGTCACTTTGTCTATTTATTTATGAAGCCCCCTTATGCTATATATATAAAGGACTTAATTGCGGAAGAAAAGAGCAAAATCATTTTACGTCCGGGGGTTTGTCAGATGTCCGGTTTCACAGTTTTTCAGGATAGTTATATCGGAGCTACAATTGTTTCCAACAGATTTATAGATGAATACATGACTGAGGCCAATGATGCACAGCTCAAGGTATACTTGTACCTTGTGCGTATGTTTAATGCGCATCTTGAGACCAGTCTCGGAGATATAGCCGACAGATTTAATCATACCGAAAAAGATGTTATACGTGCCTTTAAGTATTGGGAGAAAAAGGGCGTTCTTACCATCGATTACGATGGGGATAATAATATCTGCGGAGTGCACCTTGTAAATCTCTGCAAGGAAGATCTAAACGGTCCTACCGTTGAATCTACCCATAAGTCTGTCAAGGTGAGCACACAGTGTGCAGCGCCTGCTAAGACCGCCGAAAAGCCCGTGGAGAGCGTAAAGGCTGAAGGCGTAAAGGCTGAAGAAGTAAATGAGGAAGCTGTCGCAATTCCTATTAAGCCTTCTTTTGGTGCAAAAGAACTGACTGTTTTCTCAAATGAAGGAGGAAACGGGCTGGTTTTCCTTGCGCAGATGTACTTTGGAAAGCCTGTTACCCAGTCGGATCTTCAGACCCTCTGCTATATAAGCCAGACTCTTGAGTTTTCCGACGATCTTGTGGATTATCTCCTTCAGTACTGCGCCGAGAAGGGAAAGAAGGATTTCAGATACGCCGAAAAAGTAGCCATTGGTTGGAAGCAGAGCGGTATTGAAACTCCCGAACAGGCAAAGAACGGAAGTCAAAGATACGACAAGGGCGTTTATGATATAATGAAGAGGCTCGGAAAGAACAGCTCCCCTACCGTAAAAGAGATGGAGTTTATCACGGGCTGGAGAAAAAAGGACGGATTCTCCGACGCTCTTATAATGGAAGCCTGTGACAGAGCTGTACTTTCCACTGACAACAACAGATTCAGCTATGTTCAGGGCATATTAAACAGGTGGAAAGAGCAAAATATAAATACTCTTGAAGACGTTAAAAAGGTTGATGAGGAGTTCAAGAAGCACCAGCAGACGGAAAGAAAGCAGGCTTCCGGCGGAACGACATACACTGCTGATACATCTGCAAGAAAGAACCTTGCTGGAAGCTTCGGTAATTTCAAACAGAACGATATTGATTACGATGAGCTGGCTAAGAGAATTTACGCCAATTAATACAGAGGTCAAAAATGTCACTGACTAACGAACAATACGATTCCATAATGCGTGAATACGACAGGATCAGAAACCGCAACGCCAGAGCAACCGCCGAGAAACAAAAGATGCTCTACGCGAAGTTTCCGGAGATAAAGGCCTGGGAAAACAGAGCGGTTACGCTTAAGGTCCGGGAAGCCAGACTCAAGATGGAAGGCGCGGATGAAAGACAGATAGAGGATGTAGAGAATGAGGTTACGGAGCTTTTGGTAAACCGTATGGCTCTTTTGGAGAGCAACGGACTTTCAAACGAAGACTTCGAGCCGATATACGACTGCAAGTATTGTAAGGATACGGGATATGTCTACGAGCCGGATGGAACAAGGTATAAATGCCATTGTTTCAAAGACAGAGAGATAAATATCCTTTACAATCAGTCGGGAATCAGACAACTCCTTAAGACTGAAAACTTTTCAAAGCTCAGTTTCTCTTACCAGGAGGGTGAGGACTTAGAGCGGTTAAAGACGGCCGCAAGCGTTTGTAAAAACTTTGTGGAAACCTTCGATACCGAATATAAGAACCTTTTGTTTAACGGCACGGTCGGTACGGGGAAAAGTTTTTTGAGCTGTTGTATCGCGTCGGAACTTCTCGAAACCTATCATTCTGTGATATACTTAAGTTCCATATCACTGTTTGATATTCTCGCAAAAAAGCAGTTTTCAAAAGACAGTGCGGACAGCGCAGAGGAAACGGGCAATCTTTACGATTGCGATCTTCTTATTATCGATGATCTTGGAACGGAGCTTTCAAACAGTTTTGTTGCGTCAGCCCTCTTCGGACTTATTAATGAACGCAACTTAAAGAGAAAGTCGACGATCATCTCTACCAATCTTGACCTTAGGGAGCTCGGAGAAAGGTATTCGGAAAGAGTACTCTCAAGACTTACCGGCAACTTTATTTTCCTGCAACTAACAGGTAAAGATACAAGAATGCTTGTCAAATAGCGGTACTTCGTATATAATGGCAAAGGTCTTTGGGGGACCGGGGTAAATAATCGTTAACAGTTTGTTTATACAGGAGAATTTATCTAATGGGCAATCGTGAAGAAAAGAGAAACCTTGAGACTATACCCGTAGGCTCGCTTGGAATTATAGCTCTTAAAGGATGCAGAGAACTTGGAGACAAGGTTGATGCTTATCTTGTAAAGTGGCGCGCCGAGCGTGAAAGTGAGCACAAAGGCTCCCTTGCTTTCGCAGGATATCAGAGAGATACATATATCTTAGAGGCAAAGGTACCCAGATTCGGATCCGGAGAAGCAAAGGGACAGATATTGGAGTCTGTTCGCGGTACCGACCTTTTCCTTCTTGTTGATGTACTTAACTATTCTCAGACCTATTCACTTTGCGGCCATGAGAACCATATGTCACCTGATGATCACTATCAGGATTTAAAGAGAATCATCGCTGCAGTCGGCGGTAAGGCAAGAAGAATCACAGTAATTATGCCGTTTCTCTACGAGAGCCGCCAGCATAAGAGAACAGCAAGAGAGTCTCTTGACTGTGCCATTGCGCTTCAGGAACTTGTTAAGATGGGCGTAGATAACATCATTACCTTTGATGCGCATGATCCCAGAGTACAGAATGCTATTCCTCTTAACGGATTTGAGACTGTTCAGCCCGCTTATCAGTTTATTAAGGGACTCCTCAAGAATTACAAGGGACTTCAGATTGATTCCGACCATATGATGGTTATCAGCCCCGATGAAGGTGGAATGAAGAGAGCTATCTATATTGCCAACGTACTTGGACTTGATATGGGTATGTTCTACAAGAGACGCGATTATACAAGAGTCGTTGACGGAAGAAATCCTATCCTTGCGCATGAATTCCTCGGAAGCGATGTTGAAGGAAAGGATATGATCATTATCGATGATATGATCTCTTCCGGCGAGAGCGTACTTGAGGTAGCCGCTGCACTTAAAGAGAGAAAGGCAAATCGTATCTTTGTATTTGCTACATTCGGTCTCTTTACAAGCGGACTTGATAAGTTTGACAAGGCATTTGAAGAGGGACTTATTACAAGAGTACTTACTACGAACCTTATTTACCAGACTCCCGAGCTTTTAGAGCGCGAGTGGTACATCAATTGCGACCTTAGCAAGTACATCGCATACATCATTGATACCTTGAACCACGATTCATCGATCTCCGATCTCCTCAATCCTAACGAGAGAATCCAGAACATCGTTACAAGATACAAAAATGGTGAGCTTGGATAATAGAATATTTTATAGATATTTATGTATGAACATAGGGCAGGTGCTTAGCACCTGCCTTTTTGTTAACCGTAAATGGGACGCAAGGTTGACAATGAATCTCTCTAATGATAATATCTTTAAGATTGATAACCTTATTTCTAGAGTTTGGTTAACAATTTAATATGAAAGAATGAGAGAAATTAAAAAATGAGCGAAGCAAAAGCATTAACAAAAACAAACAACGACAGTAAATTCAGAACTATCGACCTTGTGTTCATAGCGGTATGCGCAGCACTTATGGCTGTATGTTCATGGATTTCCATTCCTACAACCGTACCTTTTACACTTCAGACATTTGCGGTATTTTTTGCGGTTTATTTCCTCGGCGGTAAAAAGGGAACGATCTCTGTACTTATCTATATTCTCCTCGGAGCAGTGGGAGTACCGGTATTTGCAGGATTTAAGGGCGGATTTGGAGCGCTTATCGGAACAACCGGCGGTTATATTATCGGATTTATTTTTTCTGCACTTGTATTCTGGCTTTTAACATCTCTTTTAGGCAGAAAACTTTGGGTTGAGATTGTAGCGATGGTCCTTGGACTTCTTGTTTGCTATGCATTCGGAACAGTTTGGTTTATGGTAGTATACGCCCGTACAAAGGATGCAATTACCCTTGCGACGGCACTCGGCTGGTGCGTATTTCCTTTTATTATTCCGGATCTTGCAAAGATTGCCTTAGCTCTTGGCCTCGGAAAAACCCTTAGAAAAGTAATAAAGTGGTAATAGTTGTCAAAATCTGAAACATATTTAGAATGTTTCTGTATAATATTTAGCCTTTCTTTAGTCAATTTGGCTAAAAATTGTATAAATTAGATAGAAAATTCACAAAAATTCAAAAGGCTTTGTGTAAATTATTCCATATATGTCTGAATAGTGTTATAATATCTCCATATTTATTAGAGTTCTTCGGGGCGCTAAAAAACGAACCTGAGAACTGGAGGGTGTATGGTTAAAAAGGAAATGATTGCCATGCTTCTGGCTGGCGGACAAGGCAGCCGTCTCGGTGTTTTGACATCAAAGGTCGCAAAACCTGCGGTTGCATTTGGCGGAAAATACAGGATCATTGACTTTCCGCTTTCTAGTTGCATTAACTCCGGTGTAGATACTGTCGGAGTACTTACCCAGTACCAACCTCTTCGTCTGAACACCCATATCGGAATCGGAATTCCGTGGGATCTGGACCGTAACATCGGCGGTGTCAGCGTTCTTCCACCTTATGAAAAGAGCGAAAACAGCGAATGGTATACCGGTACAGCTAACGCTATTTACCAGAACATCGAATATATGGAGAGCTTTAATCCGGAGTATGTTCTTATCCTTTCCGGAGACCATATATACAAGATGGACTACGAGGTTATGCTCGATTTCCATAAGGCTAACAAGGCTGATGTTACTATCGCCGTTATGCCTGTTCCGATGGAGGAAGCGAGCCGATTCGGAATCATGATAGCCGATGAGAACAAGAGAATTACTGACTTTGAAGAAAAGCCGGCACATCCTCGCAGTAATCTCGCAAGTATGGGTATTTACATCTTTACCTGGAAGACCCTTAAAGCTGCATTTACAGCTCTTAAGGATCAGCCAAATCTTGACTTCGGTAAGCATGTTATCCCCTATTGCCATGAAAAAGGCAAGCTCCTTTATGCATACGAATTCAACGGATATTGGAAGGATGTAGGAACCTTAAGTTCGTATTGGGAAGCCAATATGGAACTTATCGATATTGTTCCTGAGTTCAACCTCTACGAAGAATATTGGAAAATTTACACAAAATCCGAGATTCAGCCTCCTCAGTATTTCTCGAAAGAGAGTAAAGTCGAAAAGAGTATAATCGGAGAAGGGTCTGAAATATACGGAGAAGTTTACAACTCGGTAATCGGATGCGGAGTAACCATTGGCAAGGGAGCTGTCGTCAGGGATTCGATCATAATGAACCAGACGAAGATCGGCGATGGAAGCGAACTCTACAAGGCAATCGTAGCCGAGGATACCGTGATAGGTAACAATGTAAAACTCGGTATAGGCGAGGAAGCTGAGAATGATACCGCTCCTCATATTTATAATCACGGAATAGTCACTGTCGGAGAGCGGAGTATAATCCCTGACGGCGTATCTGTCGGAAAGAACTCCGTAGTCTTTGGCGAAACCACAGCAGCCGATTATCCGGACGGCGTTTTGCCCAGTGGAAAAACATTGATTAAGGTAGGTGATTAACCATGAGAGCAATCGGTATTATTTTAGCCGGCGGAAGTAACCATCGCATGGATGTTCTTTCACAGAAAAGAGCTGTTTGTGCAATGCCTATTGCCGGAAGTTACAGAAGTATAGACTTTACATTAAGTAATATGTCCAACTCCCATATTCAAAAGGTTGCGGTACTTACTCAGTACAATGCCGGAAGCCTTAATGAACACCTTAATTCATCCAAATGGTGGGACTTCGGACGTAAGCAGGGCGGACTTTACGTACTTACTCCTGCTGTTACCGCAGAGAACAGTAACTGGTACCGTGGAACGGCAGATGCAATTTATCAAAATATCAGTTTCTTAAAAAAGAGTCATGAACCATATGTTGTAATAGCCAATGGTGATTGCGTTTATAAGATGGATTTCAATAAGGTTTTGGAATACCATATAGACAAGAAAGCTGATATTACAGTGGTTTGCTCGGAACTTCCCGAAGGATCCGCAATCGAGAGATACGGAACCATCACAATGAACGAAGATAATCGTATCGAGGAGTTCGAGGAAAAGCCCCTGCAGGCTAAATCCACTATCGTCTCCTGCGGAGTTTATGTTATCCGCCGCAGGCAGCTCATCGAGATGATCGAAAAGAGCGCTCAGGAAGACCGTTACGATTTCGTAAGGGATATCCTGATAAGATACAAGGATATCAAGAGAATATACGGATACAAGACCACAGAGTATTGGAGAAACATCGCAGCAGTCGATGATTACTTCAATACAAATATGGACTTCCTCAAGAAGGAAGTAAGAGATTACTTCTTCAGGTCACACCCGGATATCTACTCAAAGGTTGACGATTTGCCTCCGGCGAAGTATAATCCAGGTGCAGCCATTAGTAACAGCTTAGTATCCAGTGGCTGTATTGTTAACGGAGTGATCGAGGACTCGGTCATCTTTAAAAAGAGTTACATCGGCAATAATACGACTATAAAGAATTCGATTATTCTTAACGATGTCTATATTGCGGATAACGTAACAATAGAAAATTGTATCATAGAAAGTCACAGTACTATTAAGGCCGGTTCCTATTACAAAGGCGATAACGGCGTAAAAATCGTGGTTGAGAGGAACGAGCGGTACACAATTTAAATTTTGCTTACATCATAGAACCGACCGACGTCTTAAAAAAACGCCCGGTCGGTTTGTGATTAAGGGGGCACGTAAATGCTCTAATAAAAAATAAATACAGGAGAGTAGTACGGAATGGAAATTACGGATGTTAGAGTTCGCAAGACTACCAAAGAAGGTAAAATGCGTGCAGTAGTATCAATTACTCTTGAGGATGAGTTTGTAATCCATGACATCAAAGTGATTGAAGGCGAAAGAGGATTATTCATCGCAATGCCCAGCAAGAAGTCAGCAGACGGTGAATATCGCGACATCGCACATCCGATTAATTCAGCAACGAGAGAGAAAATACAGAAAATCATCCTCGAAGCATACGAAAATGCAGAGGATAACTAAGGCAGCGGTTCGAAACTGAAAGAGTCGTAAAGAAAATCCTGCTTGGGAACGGCAGGTACTTACAATTGAATAAGAGTATAGAAAAACAGAAAGGGAAGGAAGAGCTTGGCTCCGGATTCTTTTTCTGTTTTTTGCTTTTTACTGTACTAAAAATTTTTTTTATAGTAAAATCTAGCTACGGAAAAACAGGAGGAAGAAAAAGTGTATATTATTGCCGGTCTCGGAAATCCGGGTAAAGAATACGAAAAAACAAGGCATAATGCCGGGTTTATGGTTATAGATGCAATCGCTGACAAAGCGGGTATCAAAGTTAACGAAAAGAAGCATAAAGCGCTTATAGGAAAGGGCAGTTTTGCCGGCGAGAAGGTTGTACTTGTTAAGCCTCAGACATATATGAACTTAAGCGGGGAGAGCATCCGCGAGGTAGCTGATTATTATAAGATTGATCCGGAAAGTGAACTTATCGTTATTTCCGATGATATCGATCTTGATGTGGGACAGCTCCGTATAAGACCCAAAGGAAGCGCCGGAGGACATAACGGGCTTAAGAATATAATCAGTCATCTCGGAAGCGAGGTATTTACAAGGATCCGCGTAGGCGTAGGCGCCAAAAGAGTGGGAGGAGATCTCGTTTCGCATGTTCTTGGAAGTATTGATAAAAAGGACATGGAAGCCTTTGAGGAAGCTATAGAAAATGCGGCAGTCGCTGCACAGACTATTATTGAAAGCGGCACAGAAACCGCTATGAATAAGTTTAATACAAAGAAAAAGTAAAATGAAAGCATTATTCTCTCCACTTGAAAATCTCTCGGATTTTCAGAGTATCAGGGATGTCCTGAAAAGAAAAAAGAATAAAGGGATAATTGCGTTAAGCGGATGTGTGGACGCGCAAAAGCTCCATCTTATGAGAGCTCTTTCCGCCGACTCAAAGATAACGCTTATAGTAACATACGATGATATCAAGGCCAGGGAATTGTACGAGGAGTATCTTTTCTACGATTCCGGGGCCTGCTTTTTCCCCGCTAAGGATCTTATCTTTTTCCAGGCAGATATCCACGGAAATGAGCTTACCAGGGAAAGGGTAAGTACGTTAAGAAGGCTTTACGAAGGCGATAAGGTTACTATCGTTACAACATACGCTGCCTTAATGAACCCTGTCGCGGTAAGGGCAAGGGAAGAATCCTGCATTGAGCTGCCTACAGGTATAGAGATTAATACGAAGAAGCTGTCACGGGATCTTGTCAGTCTCGGGTACGAGAAGTTGCCGCAGGTAGAAGGTCCGGGGCAGTTTTCTGTGCGCGGAGATATAATCGATATATTTGATCTTACGGAAGAGAATCCCTATCGTATAGAGCTTTGGGGCGATAATATAGAGTCCATAAGGTCCTTCGATGTCCTTACCCAGAGGTCGATGGAAAACTTAGAGGAAGTCTGCATCTATCCCGCGACGGAGTTTATCCTTTCGGACGATGAATTAAGAGCCGGAATTGAGAGAATCTGCGCTGAAGGGGAAAAACAGGAGAAAAAACTCCGGGATAGTTTTAAGACAGAGGAGGCTCACAGGCTTTCAAAGATCATAGGAACCCTCAAAGAAGAGGCTTTAGAGCTTGGCCTTAAGGTAAATCTTGAGAGTTATATAAAATATTTTTACGAGGACAATGAAAATGCCGAGATAATGTCCCTTCCGCAGTGGATCTCTGAGATAACCGGAAAAAAGGCTTTTATTTTCCTTGAAGAGCCCGCAAGGCTTAAGGAACAGGCGGAAGCAGTCCGGTATGAATTTACCGAAAGCTATAAGCACAGACTTGAGATGGGATACTGTCTTCCGGGTCAGCTTGATCTTTTATACAGCGGTGAGGAGATCGCTGATTGCATTTCCGGATGTAACGCTATCGCTATGTCTACCCTGGCTCCCGGAATGGGATATTTTGAGGCAGATTATAAATATGACATAGGCGCCAGAAATATCGCTTCATACAATGGCAGCTTTGAGGCTCTTTCCAAAGACCTTGAAGGTTACCGAAAGAAAAAGTATTCGGTACTCCTCCTCTCGCCTTCGAGAACGAGAGCAAAGAGGCTTGCGGAGGAAATCCGTAACATGGATATACCCGCCGCTTATTCGGAGGACGAGGACAGAGAGATAGCCGAGGGCGAGGTGCTTGTCTCCTACGGACGTATTTCAAAGGGATTTGAGTATCCTTTGATCAAGTTTGTAGTACTTGCGGAAACCGATATATTCGGGGCTGAGCGCAGGAAAAAGAGAAGAAGAAAGGTTAATCTTCAGGGAACCAAGATAAGCTCCCTTGAGGATTTAAAGCCCGGCGACTATGTTGTTCACGAGGTATACGGACTCGGAATATACAAGGGTATCGAGAAAGTCGAGTCCGACCATATCGTAAGGGATTATATAAGGCTTGAGTACAAGGACGGCGGAGTGCTTTACGTCCTTGCAACGGAACTTGACGAGATACAAAAGTACGCTTCTGCGGATGCGGAAAAGGTTCCTAAGATCAATAAGCTGGGTACAAAGGAATGGGAGCGTACAAAGAGCAAAGTAAGAACCGCGGTTGATGAGATTGCGCAGGACCTTGTTGAGCTCTACGCTAAGAGGCAGCAGACGGAAGGCTTTATGTACGGTAAAGACACTGTCTGGCAGCAGGAATTCGAGGAAATGTTCCCCTACGAAGAGACCGAGGACCAAAAGGCCGCCATCGCCGATACGAAGGCGGATATGGAAAGCCGCCGTATCATGGACAGGCTTATCTGCGGAGACGTAGGCTTCGGAAAAACAGAGATTGCCATCAGAGCCGCGTTTAAGGCCGTACAGGAGAATAAACAGGTTGCCTACCTTGTACCTACTACAATACTTGCTCAGCAGCATTACAACACCTTTGTGCAGCGTATGAAAGACTTCCCTGTAAGGGTTGAACTCTTAAGCCGCTTTAGAACCGCTTCTGAGATAAAGAAGGTAGTTGAAGACCTTAGAAAAGGGCAGGTGGATATCGTAATCGGTACCCATAGGCTTTTGTCAAAGGATGTTACTTATAAGGATTTAGGGCTTCTTATCATCGACGAGGAGCAAAGATTCGGCGTAGGCCATAAGGAAAAGATTAAAAAGCTCAGAGAAAATATTGATGTATTGACGCTATCTGCCACCCCTATCCCCAGAACTCTGCATATGAGCCTTGTGGGAATAAGGGATATGAGCCTTTTGACCGAGGCTCCCAACGACAGACTCCCCATACAGACCTTTGTCTGCGAACATAACGACGAGCTGGTAAGAGAAGCGATAACAAGGGAACTGGCCCGCGGCGGACAAGTTTATTATGTCTTTAACCGGGTGAACCAGATTGCGGAAGTAGCCGCGAAGATACAGGATATGGTCCCCGACGCGAATGTCGCTTTTGCCCACGGACAGATGAATGAGCGTGAGCTTGAGGATATCATGTATGATTTCGTAAACGGCGAGATTGATATTCTTGTTTCCACTACGATAATCGAAACGGGAATGGATATCTCCAATGTCAACACCTTGATAATACAGGATTCCGACAGATTTGGACTTTCACAGCTCTATCAGCTAAGAGGAAGAGTCGGAAGGTCCAACAGGGTTGCCTACGCTTTCCTTATGTACAGCAAGAACAAGATCCTTACGGAAGTAGCGGAAAAGAGACTTGAGGCTATAAGAGAGTTTACGGATCTCGGAAGCGGCTTTAAGATCGCTATGAGAGACCTTGAGATCCGCGGCGCGGGAAATCTTCTCGGAAAGACTCAGCACGGACATATGGAAGCCGTTGGTTATGAGCTGTACTGCAAGATGCTGAACGAAGCCGTATCGAAGATGAAGGGTATTACGATGGACGAGTCCTTCAATACCGTTATAAATATAGGCGTCAGCGCTTATATTCCTCAGGAATATATCTTCAACGAGGAGCAAAAACTCGATATGTATAAGCGTATCGCGGGAATCGAGAGCGAAAAGGAACTGGGAGAGATAAAGGATGAACTGATAGACAGATTCGGAAGTCTTCCTGCCCCCGCGGATAATCTTCTTCGGATCTCCCTGATGCGCGCGGATGCCCATAAGCTATACATTACAGAGGTCAGAAATGCCGACGGGGTTATAAGCTTTATATTTAAGCCCGATGCTAAGCTTGATGCCGCAAAGGTTCCGGATGTGATGCTTAAGGTTGGAAAGAATCTGAAGTTTAATCATTACGGAAAGCCGGCTTTTCTTTACAGCTACGAAAAAGAAACTCTTGTGGAAAAAGAAGAGGAGCAGCTTCTGAAATTGACAGAGCAGCTCCTTGACGAGATGAAGATATTGATACCGGAAGGTTAGGGTTATTCTCCCTCGCCTTCAGGTAGTTCGATAAGCTCAGGCTCAGGGATGGGAAGATTGTTCCTTACGCTCCAGATAAGAAGCCTGGCAAGCTCATCTCCGGATTCCGGAAGAGCTCCCGTTACGGGAACAAATAAATCTTCGGCGGTGTTTTCTTCGCCCTCATTGTATTCGGGGATGGAGGAGGCGCCGCCGTTTTTATATACGTTTTTACCGTAGGTCAGCATTAGCTGGGAAACATTGTTTCTTGTGACGATGTCCTCGGCGCCAAGCTCTATACAGCAGATGGTGTGGATTCCGTTATCTCCGGAAACGGAAACCGCGCTGACAAGGCAGGCTCCGGCTTTGTTTGTTGTACCTGTTTTGAAGCCGATGCAGCCGGGGACATTGTAGAGCATAGGATTAGTATTGTAGACTGTGCGGCCAAAAGAGGGCAGCGTTTTGTACGTACAGGATGTGATATCCGTAACCTGGGGGTAACGAGACATCAGATAGCAGACAAGTTTAAACATGTCTTCCGCACTAATTCTGTTTTGAACCTTGCTTCTAAGTACGTCCTCGGTATAAACCGGAAGTCCGTTGCAGGTAAAGAATTCCGTTTCCTCGGAAAGACCTATGGCTTTTGCTTTTTCGTTCATCCTTCCGACGAAGGCTTTTTCGCTTCCGGCCACGGCTTCAGCCAGGGCAAGTGTGCACTCGTTGCTCGAGGGAAGGAGCATAGCGTACAAAAGCTCTTCTACGGTTACGGAAGTACCTTCTTTTATAAGAAAGCCGCCGTCTATTGAGTTGGAAAGCTTTTCCACGGCAGCGGAAGTGGTAACGACGGTATCGTAGCTAATGGCGCCGCTCGAGATCGCGTCCATAGCAACTATATAGCTCATAAGCTTTGTGGTACTTGCCATGGGGACGGAAAGGTCGCCGCAGTATGAATAGTAGATTTCTCCATTGGTTATATCTCCGAGAAGAACGGAATTTGTCGCAAGGAAGTACCCGCTTTTTTCCAGCGCCTCGGGCGAGATGCTAAGGGGCGCGGAAGAATCTACGGAAAGAGTATTTCCTGTAAAGTTCAGATTCTTGTTTAGCAAAAGAGCGAGATCCGGCAGGTACATAAAGCAGTCGTAGTATCCGGTTTCTTCGTCTTTATAGATGAAGGTATAGTAGTGTACATTTTGCCCGTCTAAGATAAAAGTATTTCTTCGCCTTACGTATTCCTTGCTTGAAGGGTCTCTTGTAAGAACGGTGAACGCGGAGCCCTCCCCGCCAACAGGAGAGTAAACGCCGCCCCTTGACAGGCGTATGGTATCCTTTTCGATGGAAACGTCAAAGGCGGCCCCTGTTCCCGCAAGGGCAGCAGCCATATCCCGTAAGGATACGTAGGCGTCATGGTCATAGTACATGTCGATGTATTTAACGTTTTTCGCCGCCCCGCCGTCTGCCGAAACGCTCATATTCCGAAGGTATTCGTAATCATCCTCCGCGTAGGAGGGAAGAGACGTAGAGAATAAAAAGCTAACTGTCAGTAGAGAGACGATCAGTGTTTTTGCTATGTTCTTAAATTTCATGTCAATTCCCCTGCT
>JAFPRD010000039.1:0-3212 GCA_017401005.1 Lachnospiraceae bacterium | reverse complement strand
GGTGCAATATGCCTAAGAAAATGACAACGGTATTTTTCTGCAATGAATGCGGATATGAATCGGCCAAGTGGATGGGACAGTGTCCCGCCTGCAAAAGCTGGAATACCTTTACTGAAGAGAGTATTTCAAAACAGACTGCAAAGAGTTCACCTACAAGAAAGAGCGCTCTTTCTTCGGAAGTTGTTAAGCTATCCGAGGTATCGGTAAAAGAAGATGATCGCCTTGAAACCGGTATAGAGGAGCTTGACAGAGTTCTTGGCGGAGGTATTGTCCCCGGAAGCCTTACCCTTGTAGGCGGCGATCCCGGTATAGGAAAATCAACCCTGCTCTTACAGGTCTGTCATAAGCTCTCTTCAAAGGGAGTAAGCGTACTCTATGTATCCGGCGAGGAATCAAAGGTTCAGATAAAGCTACGTGCCGATCGGATCGGCGCTTTTGGGGATAATATGTCCCTTCTTTGCGAGACAAATCTTGACAGCATCTCAGATATAATCAGCAAAAATAAACCATCTGTTGTTGTTATAGACTCGATCCAGACCATGTACAGCGAAAATGTCAGCTCTGCTCCCGGCTCCGTAAGCCAGGTAAGGGAGACTACCGCAGTCCTCTTACAGCTTGCAAAAGGTATGGGAATATCGATATTTATCGTTGGACATGTGACTAAGGACGGAGCTGTAGCTGGCCCAAGAGTCCTTGAACATATGGTGGACACTGTCCTTTATTTCGAAGGCGAAAGGCACGCTATGTACAGGGTGCTCAGAGGGGTTAAAAACCGTTTCGGCTCTACGGACGAGATCGGTGTATTTGAGATGCACAGAGAGGGTCTTACGGAAGTGAAGAACCCTTCCGAATATATGCTTGACGGACGCCCCGAGGATGCTTCCGGAAGCGTTGTTACCTGCTCTATGGAAGGAACGAGACCTCTTCTTTTCGAGATACAGGCTCTTGTCTGCCGTACCAATTTTGGTATGCCCAGACGCCAGGCCGGAGGCTGCGATTACAATAGGGTGAACTTACTTATGGCCGTTCTTGAGAAAAGATGCGGCCTTAAAATGGGAGACTGTGATGCATATGTAAATATCACGGGCGGTATGAAGATCTCTGAGCCCGCTATAGACCTCGGAATCGTACTTGCCGTTGTCTCAAGTTTTAGGAATAAGGCCATCAGCCCTAAGCTTATCGCTTTCGGAGAGGTAGGTTTATCCGGCGAGGTAAGAAGCGTTTCTATGGCAAAACAGAGAGTTACAGAAGCCGCAAAGCTTGGGTTTGAGGTGTGTATTGTGCCTGCTTCCTGCGCCGCGGAATGTAAAAAGGTTGAGGGTATTGAGGTTATAGGCGTAGCCAATGTCACCGACGCAATAGATAAAGTTTGTTAAATGAGTTGCGCGCGTTATTTATAGTATGATAGAATTTTTATAGTTTTATAGTTTTATAGTTTTATAGTTTTATAGTTTTTGAAGTTTTTTCTAAGCAAGTCGTACTTTACAAAGGAGAGAGAACAGTATGGCAGAAGTTACGAAAGGACCGAAGAAGATAAAGCCGCAGATTATCATAGCCTGCGCCGCAGTAGCGGTGGTGGCGATTGGTCTTGCGGCCTTTTTTATCATCAGGCACAATTCCAATCTCCTTGCCAATACAGTCCGTTTTTTAAGGATGCAGGGAGAAGTTACCCTGCTCGATGGCAAGGATAAGGAAGTTTCAATTCAAGAAAGCATGCGCCTTTCCGACGGAAATAAGGTAATAACAGCTACTGCAAGTTTTGCTGCGCTGGGGCTTGATGATTTCAAAATAGTCTCTTTGGACGAGAGTACTAAAACGGGGATCAACAGGAAGGGCAAAAAGTTAGAGTTAGACCTTCAAAGCGGAGGCCTTTACTTTAACGTAACGAAGGCTCTTGAAGATGACGAGGAGTTCAATATCCGCACATCAACGATGATCACGGGTATCCGCGGAACCTGCGGCTATATTTCCGCAGACGAGCTGTACCTTCTTGAGGGACATGTAGTTACTACCAACAATTTCGGAGAGAGTATCGAAGTAGAGGCAGGACAAAAGCTCATAGTAGACGCCGCTACCGGAAAGATGCGTATCGAAAAGTTCACGCTTTATGACCTTCCGCTTCTTGTTATAAGCGAGCTTGCAAGGGATGATGTAAGAAGAGCACAGGTGCTTGCAATCTTAGGTATATCCGAGGACGAGTTCTGGGCATACGCCTGGGGACTTGAGCCGGCTTATTTTGAATGGGCGGACCTTGGAAGAGAAAGACCAAAGGAGCCCGAAGAGGAGCCTGAACCTGAGGTGGTAGAAGAGCCCGAGGAGGAGCCTGCAGAAAAAACCGAAGAAGAAATCGCCGAGGAGCCTGAAGAGGAGCCTGAAGAGGAAGAACCTGAGAAAGAAGAGCCGGTAGAAAAGACCTATACAATTACTGTTACGGCTTCAGAGGGCGGAACTATATCCGCCAGCGCATCGAGCGCAAAAGAGGGCGAAGTTATAAGCCTTAAGGCAGTTGCTGACGGCGGAAAAGAAATCGCAAGATGGGAACCCGACGGAAATGTAACCCTTGACTTCTCAAACGGCATTGATACTCCTACATTCGTAATGCCGGCGACTAACGTAAGCGTACATGTTGCTTACGGATATGCAACATCTACGGAAAATGCTCATTCTGTTACTTTTACGACTGTAACCGGTGGTACGGCAAGCGCAAGTGTAACATCTGCATCTTCTAATTCAACCGTTACTATCACCGCCACTCCTGCTACAGGATACTCTTTTGCAGGATGGACCGTGGTAAGCGGTGGAGTAACACTTGCAAATGCTAACCTTGCAAGCACCACATTTACTATGCAGAATTCTGATGTGGAGATTAGACCTTCATTCGCGTTAATGAGTTATTATATAAGAACGACAGTAACTAACAGCGCGAGAGGTTCTGTACAAGCGAGTCCGTCGCCTGCTAATTATAATCAAGCAGTTACACTAGTTGCTACTCCCAATGATGCAAATTGGGTAGTTGAGTGGAATGTTAAATCCGGCGGAGTGTCCTTAACCGGTAATACGTTCACAATGCCTGCCAATGATGTTGAACTGGAAGCTACATTTAAGATACCTGCCGGAATGATTGGAGCGTCCACACCTGCCGGAAATGGAGAGATTTATTTAAATGAGAGCGGAGCTACCGGTATGCCGGATCCTAATAATCCGGATACATT
>JAFPRD010000038.1:0-18726 GCA_017401005.1 Lachnospiraceae bacterium | reverse complement strand
CGACGGCAAAGGCGGGATCCGGATTGTAAACGGGAAGTCTGGGTTTTCGTGTATATGGCTGCTGTCTGTTGGTACAAAAAAAGATACGATCTGATAATCCCAATCCTGTTTGCAATAATGTATATTGCAACGCTGCTTTTGGGACCGACGGTACAGCTCAGATATATCTACCCGGTTTGGATATTCCTTCCGTTTATAGCGGCTTTTGTCTTTCGGAAAAAATCGGAAAAATGATCGGGCTTAAGAAAAGTAAAAAACGGACCGAAATAAAAGATGAGCGTCAGGGCTCATCTTTTTTAATATGTTAATCTATCGGGGAATGGGTACTATATGAAAATCAGTTTTAACAATCACGAGATTAATAATAATATAAAGTCCGAGCAGGGACAGATATCGCTTAAGGAGCCCGAAAAGAGGGAGAACGTTAAAGGCGGGGTAAGGCTTGATCTTGGAAGTATGCAGCCCTTGCAAAATAATGATTTCTTTCTCGGAAAGAGCGAGAATAACAAAGGCGGAAAAACCCTGACCGACCTTAGGGATGAGGCCGGAAGTATTGATGCTGTCTCCGATAAAAACTACCGGATCGTACTCTCAAATATGATGTCCGCTGAGGATTATGCCAAAGCCTGCAAGGAGGGCTTTGACTGCTATAAACTAGATCCTGACGAGACTGTCACAATTATTGACAGGATCAAGGCTGAAGTAGCAAAATCGGGAGAGGTTACAGTCGGATACAATGATTCTTTGGATAGTGAGAAATTAGCGGAAGTACTGGGAAGCGAGACGCTTGCAAGAAGTCTTGCAAACGCTTTTGAAATGGCGGATGTCCCCTTGTCTGACGACAACGTGACGCGGGTGTCGGAAATGAACAGACTGGCAAAGTCATTGAGCGAGCTTTCCGACAAAGAACTGGGATATCTTATCGCAAACGAGCTTGATTTATCTGTTTGGGGATTGTATCTGGCAAAAAACAGTGCAACTGCTTCTGAAAGAGGGGGAAGAGAAAGCAGTTACGGAAGCGCTTTCGCAGCGGGCGGCGGAATAAATCTCCTTGATCCCGAAAATGCAGGGATGCTTGAACAGATAAAGGGGATAATAGATTCTTCAGAAGTATTAAAACAGCGAGAAAGTGAAGCGGTTTCAAAGGCCCGGTGGCTGATAGAAAGCGATCTTCCCGTAACTAAAGAGAACCTTGAAAAAGCGGTTCGCCTTGAAGGCATGCAGTTTCCGCTTTCGGACGAGGTTTTGACAAACACAGCTCTTTCTGCAATAGATGGCGGCATAAGACCTATGGATGCCGAAATTATTTCCGAAGGGGATTACGAGACAATAGCACAAAAGGCTGTAAGACTTGAGGAATACTATTTTAGCGAGAGAGCCGTGTCAAATATAAGCTCACGCAGACTCCTTGAAGAAGTAAGGCTTTCAATGACAGCGGAAGTGAATTTAAAGCTTCTTGAAAGCGATTATTTCATAGACACAGCCCCTATCGAAGAGTTTGTGGAAAAACTAAAAGAGGCCGAAAAGGAGTTGGCACTTAAGTACTTCCCTTCAAAGGAGGGACAATACGAAGAAGCTGTTAAAAACCTCCGCCTGATGAATGAGACAGGGCAGGCAGTAGCCGAGATGAAGTCATCGCCGGCAGCGGCTCTCGGTATGTTCACCGCAAGGGATGCCGAAAATATCAGCGTATCGGAATTCAGAGCAGAAGGAAGAACTCTTAGGGATACATACGAAAAAGCGGGCGAGAGCTATGAAGCTCTTATGACTGCGCCGAGGAGCGACCTTGGAGACAGTATTAAAAAGGCCTTTGGCAGAATCGAAAGTCTCGCTAAAGAGATCGGTATTGAAACCACGGAGGAAAACCTTCGTGCAATCCGTATTCTCGGCTATAACAGCATGGAGATCAGCCAAATAAATGTTTCTAAGATTACTGCAGCGGATACCCTTGTCAGAGGAGTTATAGACAAAATGACGCCTGCGTCAGTACTTGAAATGATAAGAGACGGCGTCAATCCTCTTGAAAGTGGGTTTGCCGAGCTTGATTCATATTTTGAGAACAAGAATCAAGGCGGATACGAAGCGCAGCAAAAGTCCTACAGTGAATTCCTCTACGGGCTTGAGAGACAGGATGATATCACTCCGGAAGAGAGAGAATCCTATATCGGTATTTACAGATTGATCCACCAGGTGGAAAAATCCGAGGGTGCAGCTATCGGAACCGTTTTAAGCGAGAGTGCAGAGCTTAGTTTTAACAATCTGCTCGCAGCTGTCAGAACAAAGAGACTTCGCGGAATAGATGTAAAGGTTGATGAGACCTTTGGAAGAAGCGAGATTGTGAATGCGGCTAAAAGTATTACGGATCAGATAGCTACAGCTTACGAGTCGGAAAGATATTTTGAAGAATCCGAAGAGCTCCGAAAGGCAGCCAAGGTAAGAAACGAAAGCGCTCAGATACTAAGAGAGTCCGGAAGCGAAGTAAGTGCCGAGAATCTTCTCGCGATAGAAAGCCTGCTTGGAGGTGACGAAAATCTGTACAGCCGTCTTTCTAAGCGCCCCGGACTTTCCGGAAAGATAAAAGAGACAGCCAAAAGACTCTTGGATAGTCTCCCCTCAGAGGATTTTGACAGCGAGTACGAAAAAGCCGGAGAGGATCTTTCCGAAGAAAGCAAGGCCGCGGTCTTGGAAGCAGATACGTATCTGGATGTCAGGGCGCTGAATCTTGTTTCAAAACAGCTGAGTCTGCTTGTACCGGCGTCCGGCATATCGAGAGATGTTCCCGACAGGGATTATATTATCCCTCTTGAGGTCGGAGATGATATTTTAAAAGTCAGATTAAGCTTCAGATCCTCGGGAGAGGAAAACAGCCTCAGGATTTCTACAGTGATGGACGAAGAGGAGGTTGTAAGCTTTCTTGAGCTCTCTTCCGGAAACCTCGAAGGATATGTGTCTTTATCCGGCGAAAAGGGTCTTAAGAAACTTAAGGCAGCGGTCGATATATTTGGTGAAACCCTAAAGGCGGAGGAATCTTTAAAGGATTTAAAGATTGGCGATATACCTCTTGTTACGGGAACGGGCGCTTTAAAAAAACCCGAAACAATTAAGATTTCAAACAAAAGCAAGGATGCTGATGTTGTTAATTCAGATGGATCTGAACGTAGAATACTTTTGCAGGTAGCAAAGGCCTTCCTGCAGTCTGTTGAAAGGAGCCACCATGAGAATTAATTACAACGTATCCGCAATGCTTGCGAATAATACTCTTACTAACAGCGACAATGCGCTTTCAAAATCTATTCAGAGACTTTCATCCGGTTTAAAGATAAACTATGCAAAGGATAATCCCGCGGGACTGGCTATGGCGAAAAGAATGAACGGCCAGATCGCGGGTACCGGCATTGCAAAACAGAATTCAAATGACGGAATATCCGTAATTGAAACCGCTGACGGAGCAATGTCCGAGATTCATGATATGCTTCATCGTATGACCGAGCTCGCCACCAAGGCTGCTACCGGAACAAACACCGATGAAGATCGCCGCATCATACAGAACGAGGTGGACGAGCTTAAGAAGGAGATTTCAAGAATTTCCAAAAACACTCAGTTTAACGGACAGAACCTTCTTGACGGAAGCTTTGATTACAAGGCATACAGCAGTTGCGTTGACGGATCGACACCTCCGGTCAGAGTTTCGACCATCAATTCAAGTGTAGACCCCGGAAAGTACCAGATAACAAATCTTTCATGGACGGCTGCAACCGACGGTTCAGGAGCTCTTGAGGTTACATCCTTCGCCATGAAGGTAGAGTCTAGCCCGATTCCAAAGACTGCAGCGGATTTTAATATCAAAATGATGGACAACTACGTAACTTTAACCGATGCCACCGGTTTCGAGATGACCCTTGAAATTGACTCGTCAAAGGTATTTGACAACGCATACAGCATTTTACCAAAGTCCGGAAGCATCTCTCAGACCATTGACATCACCTGCACAAATATCGGACCTATGAGACTGCAGGCCGGCTCCAATGAGGGACAGGTGATTTCAGTTGAGATTCCCGCTCTTTCTCTCGGAAATCTCGGTATCGAAAGACTTGATGTTACTACCGCGGAAACCGCCGGTTACGGACTCGAGAGATTAAAGAGCGCAACACAGTTTGTCAGCGGCGTAAGAGGAAAGCTTGGTGCATACCAGAACCGTCTTGAGTCTGCAGTAGATAATCTTGGCGTAGTTGAAGAAAATATGACAAGCGCATACTCCAGAATCATGGATGTTGATATGGCAGAGGAAACTACGGCATACAGCACACATAATGTTATCGTTCAGGCGGGTACGAGCGTTCTTGCTCAGGCAAATGAGCGCCCTGCTCAGGTTCTTCAGCTTTTACAGTAACTTTTTGGGCGAAAACGCTATCGCCACAGAGGATAAATGATGGACAGCGAAAAGAAACAGGAGTACACAAGACGCGTTACTCAGGCCAATTCCACAGAGATGGTGGTAATTATCTATGACATCGCGCTTGACTATATCAGTGAGGCAAAAGAAGCCTTAAATGCGGGGGATGAGGATGGATTCCAAAATGGCATCCATCGGTTACAGGGATGCATGTATGAGCTTTTATCCAGCTTAAATCTTCAATACGAACTTGCCGTAAACTTAAGAAATCTATACGGATTTTGCATAAGACAGCTCGGCATAAGCAGCGCAAAAAGAAGTGTAACGGAGCTTGAAAACGTAAAAAAAGTCATTGAGCCGCTAAGAGATGCCTACAAAAAGGTGACATCCGAGAACAAAAACGGACCTGTTATGGGTAATTCACAGACCGTTTTTGCCGGACTGACTTATGGCAAAGAGGAGCTGATCGAGAGCTTAAGTACCTCTCCGAACAGAGGATTTTTTGCATAAATTTTTAAAAAAATTAATGCCCAAATTGCGCATATATATAAATAGGTTAAAACTTTAACAATCAAAAATACTTTTTATGCACTTTTCACAAAAGCCGCAAGCCTTGAAAATACAGGGTTTGCGGCTTCTTGAGTGTCGCATGTGTCATAAAAATGCTCAAATTCTTGTGAATAATGCTGATTTTTAAAATATCTATTGCACTTTTGAAAAAGGGCTTTTATAATCACGATTGTTTTTCATACAGGCAGTGCCAAGACGGCTTTCCAGACCTGCCTTGTAAAATGTCTTACCCGGTGATAGGTCATCACCATAATCCCCAAAGCGGCGGATTGAAACAAAATATTTATACAAAGAGTTCTACGGGGGTGGAGAATGTTTTTTTTGTGTCTTATTTTAGGACTGGCGTGTGCTTGGGATCTCACGACCAGAAAAATACCGAACCTGCTGACGGCGGGTTTGATAGGAGCAGGAACTGTATATTTCTTTTACACGAATTCATTTAGCGGCATCTTAAGATATCTAATTACAGTCTTTTTGGTAGTGCTCTTTTTCTCTACGTTTTTCAAACTTGGAATGATCGGGGGCGGAGATGTAAAGCTGTTAGGCGTATCAGCAGGATTCTTCGCAGGCAAGGAAATGGTCATCTATCTTTTTTTGACCTTTGTCTTTGCAGCAACGATCGGCGTTATAAAACTCTTTGTGCTTGGAACGGCACGGGAGAGAGTTAATTATTTTTTAACTTACCTGAAAAAAACCACGGACGGTTATAGATCACAGGGGCGAAATTATAAGCCCGAGCTTTATATGTCGGATCGCCGTGAGAAAATTAAAGCGGGTGTAGTGCTCAGTCTGCCTATGGCGCTCAGCGCATTGCTACACCTTGGAGGAGTTTACTGAGGCTATGAGTAACAACAAACCATTGTTTATTTTGTTCGACAAAGAGGAAGAGTACACTTTGCTGATGTCGGATTTTTTGAAGGAGTATCCCGGGATGCCCTGGAAGATACATGCCTACACGAAAGAAAATGACCTGATGAGCTTTGAGCAGGGAAGAAAGATATCGATGATCCTTTGCTCGGAGGGTGCATATTCGGATTCGATAAAAGAGCTTGAGTACGATAAGCTGGTGATTTTGAGCGAGTCGGGATTTAAGCGGGATGACGATCTTGATTGCATAGATAAATATCAGCCCGCGGAAACGGTTCTGCAGATGCTTTTGCAGCTTTACCTGGAAATAGCGGGAGAGCAGCCGGGGCGGATAAAGACGGGAAATAAAACCACCTTTATCGGTATTTATTCTCCGGTTAAGAGAAGCCTGCAGACCACATTTGCAATGACGATGAGCGAGATTCTTGCGGAAAAGAGAAGTACGCTTTATCTGAATTTTGAAAACTACACAGGGATAGCGGAACTTATAGCCGGTGACGGTGAGAAGGATCTTTCGGATCTTGTGTATTTTTTGAATCTCGAATCTGAGAAATTCAAGTTACATCTTCAGACGACTGTGAAGCAGATAGGAGAGATGAGTTTTGTACCGCCCATGAAGTACGGTCAGAATATGCTTTCCGTGACGGAGGGTGAATGGCTGAATCTTTTGGCAAAGATAAGCGAATCCGAACTCTTTGATGTTGTAGTTATGGATCTTACGGACTGCATACAGGGCTTGCCGGAAATCCTCAGAGTTTGCAGCAAGGTATACACAATCTGCAAAGAGGATTCCTACGCCAAAGTAAAGATGAGCCAATACGAAAATATGCTTGCCGGATACGATTACAAAGATATTCTCGAGAAAACAGAGCGCTTTGTCTTCCCCAAATTCCACTACATTCCTATGGAACCGGATGAATTCGGAAGAGGCGAGATTGCCGATTTTGTAAGAGACAAGATGTATGAAACGGGGACTTGCTGATGGATTACGCTATGCTCCGCACGAAGCTAAAGCAGAGTGCACAAAATATGATTGATTATCGCAGGGACTTTTCGGACGAGGAAGTTTGGGACGTCATTGACGAAGTGATCACATCTTCGGGAGAAGCAGACTTTTTGAAGATCAAAGATCGCAAAAAACTCAGAAAAGAGATTTTCGATTCCTTGCGCAGACTGGACGTTCTCCAGAAATTCGTGGACGATCCGTCGGTTACGGAGATCATGATAAACGGATGTGATCACATCTTTGTCGAAAAAGACGGAGTGCTCTCGGAGATTGACGAGAAGTTTGAGAGCGAGGAAAAGCTAAGGGACGTTATTCAGCAAATAGTTGCGGGATGCAACAGGGTTGTCAATGAGGCTTCGCCTATTGTTGACGCCCGCCTTATGAACGGTTCGAGGGTAAACATAGTAATGAACCCTGTGGCGCTTAACGGACCGATTGTCACTATCAGACGATTCCCCGAAAATCCGATCACCATGGATGAACTGATCTTAAAAAAGAGCATCTCAAAGGAGGCCGCCTCTTTTCTCGAAACCCTTGTAAAGGCTAAGTACAACATTTTTATCAGCGGGGGAACGGGAAGCGGAAAGACTACATTCTTAAACGTTCTGTCGGGATTTATCCCGAAGGGAGAAAGGGTGATCACGATTGAAGACAGCGCCGAACTGCAGCTTCAGGGTATCGCCAACTTAGTCAGGCTTGAAACAAGAAATGCCAATACCGAGGGGTGTGAGGAAATATCCATCAGGGATCTTATAAGGGCGTCGCTGCGAATGCGCCCCGATCGCATCATCGTCGGGGAGGTCAGAGGGGCGGAATGCTGGGACATGATCTCCGGATTTAACACCGGTCACTCGGGGGGATTAAGTACAGGGCATGCCAACAGCGCGAGAGATATGCTTTCAAGACTGGAGAATATGGTGATGATGGGAGTTGAGATTCCTCCCGCTGCCATTAAGCAGCAGATCGCGTCGGGCCTTGAGATCATCGTTCATCTGGGAAGGCTCAGAGACAGATCGAGAAAGGTACTTGAGATTTCCGAAGTAATCGGATTTGAAAACGGAGAGATCATTACATCCGAGCTTTATAAGTTTGTTGATAAGGGAACATCTCTGGAAGGGAGGGTGCTTGGCGAACTTGAAAAGGTTGAAAATCTTAAAAACACGGGAAAGCTCCGGCTCGCCGGATTATCACCTGCCGAACTATTCCGCCCTTGATAGAGCGGTAGCAGTTTTAAAAAGTTTTGGAGTTGTGGCTCTTGTATCGTTCTTTTTCTACAGGAGTTTTTGGGCAATGATTCCCTTGACACTACCGGGATATCTCTTTTTTCGGGATCTTTGTAAAAAGCAGGTTACGAAAAACCGGAGAGAGCTGGAAAAGCAGTTTAAAGAGAATATTATGTCTGTGGCAGCAGTCCTTAAGGCAGGATACTCTGTCGAAAATGCCTTTAAAGAAAGCAGAACGGATATGGTGAAAATGTTTGGTGAAAAATCGATGATCGTTAATGAACTTGAAATCATTATAGGCGGTCTTAAAATGAACATTCCCCCGGAAAAGCTGCTTTTTGATCTGGCGGCGCGTTCGGGCAGCAGGCATATAGAGTGCTTTGCACAGGTATTTGAAATTGCGAAGAAAAACGCAGGGAATATGGCTGAGGCTATAAAAAACGCGGCGCAGCTTATAGGCAGGGATGTGGAGGTCCGCTCCGAGACGGATACGATACTTGGAGGAAAAAGGTTGGAACTGAATATTATGCGGGCGGTACCCTTTGCGCTTATCGGATACATCAGCATAAGTAACCGCGGATATCTCGACAGCCTGTACAAAAATCCAAGGGGAGTTTTGATCATGACAGTGTGTCTTTTAGTGTATGCGGCGGCATACAAGCTTGGCGATAAGATTATGGAGTCGCTGGAAAACAGCATGTAAAGGAGCAAGATGATTATTATTGCAGCAATATGCATATTGGTTTTCGCGGTTTTGTATATAAAGGGGCGCGAGATAGACTTTCCCGGAAAGAGAAAAGGTATCTTTGGTATTTTTGATACTGCGGCAGCGCAGAGCCTGATTATAATCGAGACTCTAAAGCACAGTTTTTTGAAGAATTGGCGAGAAAAGACTGTTAAATCTTCAGAAGATGAAATAAGCGAAAAGCTATCGGCTTTAAATCCGGGTGTGAACAAAGAAGAAGCCTATTACGGATATGTTATCCGGAAGCTGTCTCTGTCAATTATGGTATTTCTTGCCGGAACTATAGTCGCGTCACTTACGGGTATCGCGTCAATGACAGAAGGCAGCGGGTATAGAGAGATAAAAAGAGATCCCGCGGGTGGGGAATCAAAGCAGCTTAGCTTTTATGCCGGAACGGACGAAGGCGATTTTCTGATAGACCTTACGGTCTTTCCGAGGGAAATGTCTGAAAAAGAAATTGACGAGCTTGCAGGCAGGGCTTTTGAGAAAATCGAAAAACTGATACAGGGAAATAATCCTGCGCTTGATCACGTTACTGAAGACCTTAATCTTAAAGTCTTTGAGGAAATAAAACCTTTCAGGATTGAATGGCTCAGCTCGGATCCGGACCTTATATCGCCGGTGGACGGAAAGGTCTGCGAGGTTAAGAAGGATACGGCCATAACCCTGACAGCGATTATCAGCTATTCGGGTCACAGGTATGAGAAAAACTATGATATTAATCTGACAAGAAAAAACCTGTCGCCGGAAGAAAAGATAGCTGATGAATTGACGGAAGGGCTTAAAAGCGCAGAGAGAGAAAAGGCTGAGGATGAAGTTTTTGTTCTTCCGGAGAAGATCGGTGACAGAAATGTAACATGGAGCCGACGAAAAGACTACACGGGTTTTTATCTTTTGGCTGCATCCATCGGCATCGCGCTTTTGATCTACAGGATGTCCGACAAGGATCTTAAGGATAAGCTTGAGGTCAGGAAAAGGCTTCTGAAAAAAGCATATCCCGAAATCCTGCAAATGCTGGCGCTTTATACGGGAGCGGGGATGACGGTGAGGAATGCTTTTATAAAGATTGCATCTTCCGGGCAAAAATCTGTCAACCCGGTTTATGATGAAATGCTTTTAACATGCAGGGAAATGAAAAGCGGAAAGTCCGAAGAGGAGGCATACAGCGAATTCGGAAACCGCTGCGGTCTGCAGGAATACATAAAGGTGTCCGCTTATCTTGGGCAAAGTCTTAAAAGGGGCGGCACCGATCTTAAGGAAAGGCTTCGTGAGGAAATTTTGGGCGCACAGACCGAAAGGATTCAAAACTGTCGCAAACTCACGGAGGAGGCATCGACCAAACTGCTATTGCCGATGGTTATGATGCTGGTAGTCGTTATGGTGATGATACTTTTGCCGGCTTTTTCAAATATGGATATTTAAACGGCTGACAAAAGTTTATTACAACTTTTACGGAAAGGGGGAAACCGAGATGGAACTCAGAAATTTTAATGATCTTCTACGAGATGAGGACGGAATGGGAACGGTTGAGGTGATACTTATCATCGTTGTTCTTGTCGGCCTTGTAGTAATCTTCAGAAATCAGATTACATCAATAGTAAACAGTCTCTTTAAGAAGATCACAAGCAGAACGGATGATTTTTAGAGTATAGGAGGAAGCATGCCGCATTTTGGCTATAAAAAACTGAATAATAAAAGCAGAGTGCGGCATTTTGCGGGCGGATACATGACTGTTTTTCTTACCCTCGTCATGACCGTACTGCTATCCCTATGTCTTACGCTTATTGAGGGGGCGAGATCAAATGCCGTGAGGCTGGAGTCTTACGTGGCCGCCAACATTAGTTTGGAAAGCGTTATGGCGGAGTACCACAGAGAATTGGCTAAGCAATTCAATATCTTTGCGATAGAGGATTCCTATGGAACAGAAGCGGCTTCGCTTACAAATACGGAGAGCCACTTAGCGGGCTATCTGAATAAAAACTTTGATTCGTCGGATTTTCTGCTTTCGTCGTTTCTATACAGGGATTTCATGTCCATTAGCGCGAGCAAATCCGAAGTTGAGGGGGTTTCTTACCTTTCGGACGAGGACGGGGGAGTGTTCAGACGAAGGGCTTACGAAGCAATGAAAGATGATTGCGGAGTAACCCTCCTGTCGGAACTTCAAGATTACGTAACATACATTGAGGAAAATGAACTGGAGGAGAGAGATTTAAGCCTTGAACTTGACTCTCTCAAGGAGGAGATAAAAGATGTGAGCATTCCGCAGAATCTGGAAGGCTACTCTTTGATCACCGAAAACAGGTCGTTTTCAAAGAACAATCCGATGATCCTGTATCACTTAGTAGATGATGTGGATTCTTTATCGGATAAGCAGATAGATCTGTCGGGAGCTTTCAGCGAAAGAAAAAAGCGGGATTTGATCAATGAGGGAAATCTTAAACTGGAAAGCACGGATAACATTCAGGCGACTCTGGAAAAATTCGTGTTTGACGAATATCTGCTCAGATACATGGGAAATTATATGAACGTGGACGAAGGAGATGCGCTTGCGTATCAGATAGAGTACATTCTTAACGGAGGCTCGTCGGACACAGAAAATCTTATCGGGGTAGTAGGAAGAATACTGGGGATAAGATTTGTCGCAGATTTCATGTATCTTGTGGGGGATAAGGAGAAATGCCGGATTGCGGAAGCGCTGGCGACTGTTATTTCCGTGGTTACATACACGGAGGAATTTATAGATATCTACAAAGCGCTGATCCTACTCATCTGGGCGCAGATGGAGGCAGAGGCCGATGTGAGGTGTCTGATGGCCGGTTCAAGGATTGAAATGATCAAAACAAAAGAGAACTGGAAGACCGACCTTGGACAGCTCAGTAATCCGAGAGACACCTCCGGGGACAAAACCGGACTTACGTATCAGGATTACCTCAGAATCTTTTTGTTTATGACAGGCGAGAAGGTTTTGACGGCAAGGGCAATGGATATGGCGGAAGCAGATATACGGGGAACACCCGGAAACAAGAATTTTCGTATTGATGCATGTATTGACGAGATTGCGGTTTATATAGAAACCCGAAGTAAGTTTGGATACACTGTGCCAATACATATGCGGAGAAAATACGAATAGAGTTATCCGCCTCATACATCGATATGAGGCGCGATAAAGTTCTTTTTACTTACATTCTATTAAATTCTTTAAATTCTTCTTCGGGGCGAGCAGCTTTTTTAATACTGATTAATGAGATTATTTTAACAAGGGGGGGGGATTCTTTGTTTAAATTCAGAGTAAAAAGAACTTTACCGCGCTTCATAAAAGGAAGTATGACTGTGGAGGCAGCGGTTGTCTTACCGCTTTTCCTTTTCTTTTTTATCAGTCTGTCGAGTTCTGTCGAAATGATAAGACTTCACGGAAATATAAGCCTTGCGCTTATGGAGACGGGAAACAAGATCTCATATTACGGGGCTTTTCTAAAAAGCCCTGTAAAGGAGATGGGCAGTACCGGACATATTCAGACGCAGGAAGAGGAAAACAAAGATAAAGAGGGACAAGAAAGCGAATTCGGAATTTCGCTTTTGGAGGAGATAGGTGATCTTACGGTTTCGTACACATACGTAAGAAACCGGATAATTGAATACCTGGGAAGTGATTATCTTGATCACTCGCCTATAGAGGGCGGAAGCAAGGGGCTGAGCTTTTTTGAAAGCGAGATATTTACAGATGACGACTGTGTGGATATCGGAGTCACTTACAGAGTTTCACCGAAGATCAAATTTGGTGATCTTTACAGCTTCCGTATGGCAAACAGGTATTATGCCCATCTGTGGAATGGGTACGACGTAAATCCCGAAAAGAAAACGGAAAATGAGGATGAGACAGTCTATATCACCAAGGACAGCGAGGTCTACCATACTTCTGTGGCGTGTACATATCTGCGCCTTTCCGTCAGGCCGGCACCTTATTCGGGACTGGAATACGAGAGAAACAGTGATGGAGCAAGGTATAAAAGATGCCTTCTTTGCGCAAGGGGCGAGCCTCCGTTTACCGTGTATTTATGCGATGAAGGAGAAAAGTACCATTATTCAAGAAGCTGTTATGCTCTCAAACGAAGTTATGAAGCGGTAAAACTGAGGGATGTTGCAGACTCGCACAGACCATGTTCGCGATGTGGAGGAAAACATGGATATTAAATTGTTAATACCGAAAGCTTTGATGGTTTTGACGGTGGCAGCGATGTCGGTACCGGATATCCGCAGGAAAAAGGTACCTGTATATATGATGTTTCTTATGCTTATCCCCGTGACTGCATCAATAATTTCGGATTTGGTTGTCATTAACATCCGGGGAGGAGAACAGGTGACTATAGAAGAATTTATCGGAAGGCTGCTTGCCGTTATGGGGCTGGGGCTTATTCCCGGCGCCGCCCTTATACTGCTTGGCAGGGTGACGGGAAAGATCGGTCTTGCAGACGGTATAGTTCTTTCCGGAATTGGAGTGATGGAAGGATTTATGGGGGCGCTTAGCGTTATTTGCTTTGGCAGCTTGCTTCTTTCCATCCCCGCCGCTGTACTTCTGGCGGCAAAAAAAGTAAAAAGACAGACGGGATTGCCTTTCATCCCGTTTTTGGGAGCGGGTTATCTGATATGGATATTTCTACTGAGCAGATAAAAGACAGTGGCAGCAGTATCAGGAAACTGAGGGAATCCGCGGGAGGATACTTTACGGTTGAAGCAGCACTGCTGTTTCCCTTTGTTTTGGGAGTTATACTGCTTGTGATCTATCTTTGGTTTTATTCCTACGACAGATGCCTTATGGAGCAGGACTGCGCTATAGCACTGGTTGAGGCATTGGGCGAACGCGGGGTATCTCCGGAGGAAAGAGTGGGTATACTTCTCGAAAAATATGAATCGATATACAAGGATGAATATGTGGGATGGATCCCGCAGGCGGCAGAGGCATCCTACAGCAAAGGTGTGCTGTCAATTAAACAGAGCGGAAAACTACGGTTTCCTTTCAGGGGACTTATCTTTTGGAACGGAAAGGATGTTTGGACCGCCAAAGTAAGCTATAAAGGAAGTGTGATCAAAAAGATGTTTGGAATCAGAACATACAGAAAAATAAACGGATTGATACAGGGGGATAGAAATGATTGAAACAGAATTTATCAAAAGCATGAATCTGAATTTTGAAAGGGTAAAGCTTAACGAAAAGCCTGAAGAGAGAAGATATCAGTACTGCATCCTGAGCAGAGGCGGAATAAGAGGCCTTTTGGAGTGCAGCTTAAGGTACATCAACAGCGACGCGTTCCTCTACTACAATATTTCCTCAAAGCAGAATCTTTCACAGATCATGAGTAAAAAGAAAGTGGACAGACAATGGCTGAAAGACTTTGCATGGAATCTGAATTATGTCCGCCAGGAGATAGACAGATTCTTGCTTAACGAAGGAAATATAATCTGGTATCCCGAGCAGGTATACCGCGATCTTGACGAGAATAAGTGGAGTTTTATCTATTACCCCTACTATGATGGCGACAACGGATTTAAGAGATTCCTCGAGTTTATGATAGAAAAACTTGACTACGATGATGATAAACTCGTGGAGTGTGTATACAGGATCTACGAGAATTTTGAAAATTTCGGCGAGCCTTATCTCCAAGAAAAAATATTCGAGGATATTAAATGGCTCGATAAAAAGAGAAACCGCAAAAAGGAAAAGGATAAGAAGACTCTTAAGGAGGGCGCTTCCGGCTTAGAAACGGCAGATGAGGTTTATGCCGAAGACTTTGAAGACGACTTCGAGGATGACGCTGAAGAAAAGAGCACTGATGAATCTTTGCAAAAAGAGGATGTATCTGAGGATACGGAGCAAAAAGAGAAAGAATCCAAGCGAGGATTACTTGCCTTTTTGGAGGGGGCCAGAAAAAAGGACAAAGAAGCCCGAGTAAAAGCAAAAAAAGAAAACAGATATGCAATGAATTTCCGTGAGCTTCTTGAGGTGGCCGAGGATGACGATGACTATGGGGAGGAGGAAAACGAGAGGCAGTACGGAAAAACCGTTTATATTGAGAAGGTAGCGGAAGCCAAGGATATCAAAAAAAGACTCTTCGGAGAAAACGGAGAAGTGAAGGCTGTTCTCGGCGAAGAGCCATTGGTTATCGGAAAAAAAGAGGATGAATGCGACCTTGTACTGGATGATGAATCCGTAAGCAGACTGCATGCAAGAATTCTTCCCGAAGCCGGAGGCTATATGATCGAAGACCTAAACAGTACAAACGGAACTTTCAAAAACGGCATCAGGCTCAGACCTTATGAAAAACGAAAACTTGTCAGTGGTGATGAAATCCGGACGGGAAGTGTTATTATAATATATAAGTGATTGAGATATTATAATAAACTATGATAAAATAAAGGCGTTGTTTTATAGCAGACATATCGGAGGCGTATATATGAATATTGCCATTTATTACGGCGGTCGCGGAATAATAGACGATCCCACTCTTACGGCGATCGGAAAGATTCAGAGCGTTCTTGAAGAACTCAGGGTTAATGTAACCAGATACAATCTCTATGAATACAAAAACACGATACCTACTTTGGCCCAGACTCTAAACGACGCGGACGGTATAATACTTGCCTCTACCGTGGAATGGTACGGCATAGGCGGAAACATGCTCCAGTTTTTGGACGCATGCTGGCAATTTGCGGACAAAGAAAAGCTTGCAAATATTTATATGATGCCGGTTGTAATGTCAAGGACCTACGGAGAAAGAGAGGCAAAACTCGATCTTGACGTGGCCTGGGAGATTTTAGGCGGAAAGCCCTGCAGCGGAGTCTGTGGCTATATTGAGAACGCTGTGGATCTTGAGCTTAATTCCAATTACCTTGAGCTTATTGAGAAAAAGGCAGAGAATCTGTACAGAACAGTTAACCAGCACCTGGTTTCTCTTCCCGCAAGCAATAAGATAATCAAACAAAAGGTTGCTCTTCCCCGTACAGATAATCTTTCCCCCGAGGAGTCGGCACAGCTTTCGAAGTATGTTTCCGACGAAGCGTATGTTCAGACTCAAAAACAGGATATCCAGGAACTGGCCGATATCTTTAGAAGCCAGATGGCATCGGGTGAGAAGGGCGCCTACGAGGATTATCCGGATGCGGTTAAGAAGGCTTTTGTGCCCAAGGCCGGCATAGCAGGATCTTATCTGATAAAGATCGAAGGAAAGCCGGAGTCGCTTATTATAAAGCTCACAGGGGTAGGAATAGACTGCGGATACGGAACGCTTGAAAAGCCGGATATAGTTATGGACGTTGCAAAGCAGGTATTTGAAGACATACTGGCAGGAAGAAATTCGTTCCAGCATGCCTTTATGTCCGATTCAATGAAAATGAAGGGCGATTTCAGACTATTGAGAGCGCTTGATGAAGTACTTAATTTCAAATAAGGATATATAAAGGAGAAAAACTGTGAGAAAAGATGACTGCATATTCTGCAAGATAGCAAACGGTGAAATACCTTCTAATACCGTATACGAGGATGAGGACTTCAGAGCAATCCTCGATATGGGACCTGCTGCAAAAGGGCATACTCTCCTTTTGCCCAAGGAACATGCCGACAACCTCTTTGAACTTCCGGATGAGACTGCTGAAAAGGCGCTTAAGGTTGCCAAGAGTATCGGAAAGAAGCTTATATCAAAGCTTGGTGCCGACGGAATGAATATTGTCCAGAACAACGGAGAAATCGCCGGTCAGACCGTATTGCATTTCCATATCCACATCATTCCCAGATACAAAGACGACAATCAAAAGATAGGCTGGGTACCCGGAAAGCCTACTGCGGAAGAACTTGCGGAAGTCTGCAAGCAGATTAACGCCTGAGGAAATGAAATGAAGAACATTGATGTAAATACGATTTCAGAAACAATCGCTGAAATGTGCATAGAAGCCAACCACTTTCTCACAGACGACATGAGGGGAGCGCTTAATGATGCGGCGAGGACGGAAGAATCTCCCATCGGAAGAAGAGTTCTTGGCCAGCTTCAGGAAAACCTTAAAATAGCCGGAGAAGATATGATACCGATATGTCAGGATACCGGTATGGCTGTCGTATTTATGGAAATAGGGCAGGATGTTCATTTTGAAGGTGGAAATCTCGAAGATGCAGTTAATGAGGGAGTAAGACGCGGATATGTCGGAGGCTTTTTAAGAAAGTCTGTTGTCGGTGACCCCATAGAAAGAAAAAATACCGGTGATAATACTCCCGCTATAATCCACTATAGCATTGTGCCCGGGGACGAAGTAAAGATAACTGTAGCTCCCAAGGGCTTCGGAAGCGAAAACATGAGCAGAGTGTTTATGCTTAAGCCCGCTGACGGAATAGAAGGCGTTAAAAACGCGATAATTACCGCCGTAAAGGATGCCGGACCCAACGCCTGCCCTCCTATGGTGGTGGGAGTCGGAATCGGAGGAACCTTTGAAAAATGTGCCATCCTGGCAAAACAGGCTCTTACAAGGCCGGTAAACGTACCTTCTGATATCCCCTATGTCAGGGAACTTGAAAAAGAACTTTTGGAAAAGATCAACAAAAGCGGTATAGGACCCGGAGGACTTGGAGGAACGAAGACTGCTCTTGCGGTAAACATCAACACATATCCTACTCATATAGCAGGACTGCCTGTGGCCGTAAATATATGCTGCCATGTAAACAGACATTCCGTACGAGTGCTTTGACAAGACGCGGTATATTGCAACAAAAGTATCAGATTGGAGCTTGGAAGATATGACAGGCAATAATGTTCAGGAACAGGAAAAAAGGTGTATAAACGTTCCGTATTCAAAAGAAACCGCATCGTCTCTGCGGGCGGGAGACTATGTATACCTTACGGGAATTATATACACAGCTCGTGATGCGGCGCATAAAAGAATGTACGAAAACCTTCAAAACGGGAAGGAACTGCCCTTTGACATTAAGGGGAATGTTATCTATTATATGGGACCTTCACCCGCAAGAGAGGGAAGACCTATAGGCTCCGCAGGCCCTACTACGGCCAGCCGGATGGATAAATACACCCCTGCTCTTTTGGATCTCGGGCTTGCGGGAATGATAGGTAAAGGAAAAAGAACCGAAGCTGTAAGAGATGCCGTTATCAGAAACGGAGCCGTATACTTTGCTGCTGTGGGCGGGGCCGGTGCTCTGTTGTCAAAGGCCATCAAATCATCAGAGGTTATCGCTTATGACGACCTTGGAACCGAGGCTATAAGAAAGCTTACGGTTGAGAACTTCCCCGTTGTGGTTGTGATGGACAGTGAGGGAAATAATCTGTATGAAACAGCTATTAAAGAGTACTGCAAAGAGTAGCTTTACAACTATATTTGCAAAATCCTTTAATTTTTGTTTGACAAACGAAGACCCCCTATGTATAATAGTCAATGCGTCCTAAAGGAAACGCTCTTTGGGACATACATATTTGGTAGGTTAGCAATTCAGATTTGGAGAAATACTCAAGAGGCTGAAGAGGCGCCCCTGCTAAGGGTGTAGGTCGGGCAACCGGCGCGAGGGTTCAAATCCCTCTTTCTCCGTTTTACTGTAAGTAAAGGGAATGCGATGGCATTCCTTTTTATATCCAAATAATTACAGTAAAGACCGCTTTGAAATAATACATTATGTAGTGTTTTGAAGCCGACAAACCACTAATAATACGGCTGTTAAACATCTTCAAAAAAATTTTTTAAAAAAATTAAAAAAAGATGTTGACACAGAATCGATAAGGTGGTATTCTAACAAAGCTGTCGCCGAGAACGGCACAGCAAAAACGAAACGATCCTTGATAACTGAACAGCAATGCAACCCTGAAAATTCTTTAAAGAAAATTCAGAGAACGAGGTCTGAAAAGACCTAACCTATATAACAGTAAATGTTATGGAT
>JAFPRD010000037.1:0-4496 GCA_017401005.1 Lachnospiraceae bacterium | reverse complement strand
GTGCACTCTCGATGTAAGGGAGAGATTGTTTAAAGATTTGACAGAACAGTACAAGAAAGAAGGAACTATCTACATAAAACCTCATCCTCGTGATAATTTAAACTACAAGGAAGTTTTCCCTGATTATTGGGTCTTTGACAGAACAATTCCGATGGAAATATTAGGATTGTTTAAGGAAATTCATTTCAAGAAGATAGTAAGTGTATACACACAACTTGGATTAGTGGATTTTGTAGATGAAAAAGTAATGCTGGGAAATGATTTTATGGATAAGTATGAAGATCCGGAAATTCATAGAAAAGCATAGAAACTAAAAGATTTTTCAAAATAGGTGTGACAACGGGATTATAGAATTAATGTTAAAGAATAGTTCTAGAAATGCAAATATGGAATTGCTACGCATAATCTCAATGATTATGGTGACGATGCTTCATGCCTTGGCGAAGAGTGATCTTTTGCCAACATTTGTGATGGATGTGTCATTTAATGGATGGATAGCCTGGATACTTGAAGTGCTTTCAATCGGTGCGGTAAACATTTTTATGCTTATCTCAGGATATTTTCTTGTTAATTCTGAGTTTAAGCTTAAAAGGCTTATTGAACTAATACTTCAGACATTTCTCTACTCAGCTGTTCCGTTTGTTGTCTTTTTGGCAAGTGGAAAGCTTGGTCCCGAAGACAGGGGGATATATCAGCTTCTAAACAACTTCCTCCCGATTCACATGGATACATATTGGTTTATAACGGCGTATGTTGTTGTATATATGCTTTCGCCGATTATAACCAAAGGTTTGAAGGCTGTTACTAAAAAGCAGCTTATAACTGTAATAGTATGCCTGCTTATTTATGAATGTGTACTAAAGAGCATTTTACCATTCAGACTCACAACCGATACGAAGGGTTACAGCTTCCTGTGGTATATAATAATGTTCCTCATCGGAGCATATTTTAGACTTTTTGGTTTCAGATTTTTGGATAAGCAATACAAAGGGTGGGTTTTATACCTTGGAGGATCTGCGCTTGTTCTTTTGGGAACATTTGCAATAGGAAGAATTATTGCAGCTACGGATAGGTTAAATGGGTTGCAGGGATTATTTACAGAGTACAATCACGTCTTTGCTCTTATTTCTGCGGTAGGTATCTTTACGGCTTTTGTTCACATGAAGCCGATTGAGGGAATTGCCGCTAAAATAATCTGTATTTTGTCACCGATGGCACTTGGCGTTTATCTTCTTCAGGAGAGCCTGGTACTCCGATTTGAATGGCAAAAGTGGTTTGGGCTTCCGGGGGCGCTTGAGCTGTCTACGCCAATCTTTCTCCTAAAAGTTTTTGCGGCTGTTCTTGGAATGTATGCTCTGGGAACAGCAGTAGATGCTGTAAGAAAGGTTATATTCAAGTTCGCACCGATGCCTGTGGAAAAGCTGATAAAGCAAAAGAAAGACAGTTTAGATGGTGAAAAACCATCTGGTGATATGACAGAATAGATAAGAGCGATTGAACACACAATTCGAAACGGGTAGGAAAAAGATTTTGGCAAAGCTTAGTGTTATAATTCCTGTTTACAATATGGCAAAAGACGGAAATTTAAACTTTTGTCTGGATTCAATTATAAATCAGGATTACAAAGATCTGGAAATTATAGCGGTTAATGACGCCTCTACAGATAATTCTCTGGAAATCCTGAGGGAATATGAAAGACGATACCCCGAAAAGGTTAAAGTTGTTACATACAAAGATAACCGTCACCAAGGGGGCGCTCGAAATGAAGGAATAAAGTACGCTACCGGAGAGTGGATTGGATTTATAGATTCAGATGATTGGGTTGCCGCGGACTACTTCAGTAAACTGATAACCAAGGGAGAAGAAACAGGGGCTGATGTGGTGGGTTGTACCTTTAACTTGGTAAACAGTCATACTTTTGAAGTTGGAAAGATTGCTAAAACTAATACTATAGATCAAAGTGGAGAGTTTGATACGGAAAAGAGAAAGAGATTTCTTGAAAACAACGGAAGCTCGGTAACAAAAATCTACCGCGCATCTCTTATCCGTGATAACAATCTCTCTTTCCCTGAACATATCTTTTATGAGGACAATGCTGCGGGACCGGTTTGGGCTATGTACTTTAAACATTTTGAATACATCGACGAACCTCTTTATTACTATTACCAGCACGACAGCTCCACGGTTCACACAATAACCGCCGAAAGGTGCAACGACCGTATGGTTGCCGGGGAAATGATGCTTTCTGAGATTAAGAAAAGAGGATTTCTGGAAGAGTATCATGACGAAATAGAGAGCATTTTTACTACAATTTATTTCACGAATACAGTATTTTCGTACATGCGTATTAAAAAGGGGAAAAAGTATTCTGTAATAAAACACATAAAAAAGCGAATGATGGAGGAGTTTCCGGATTTCAGATCAAACAAGAATTACGGAAAGTTCATGGATGATGAACAGAAAAGATATGTGGAGCTTATGATGAAAAACTCCCTGGCTTTCTACATTAAATACTCATTACTCTGGATATACAGGGATTTAAGAGCGGGAAAGTAATTGCGCAGAAGATTAAGAAGCATTTAACAACAGTTGAAAACAAAGTATAACAAAGAGCTTTGCCAATTCGGGAATAGGACACCGAAAGAGGGCAAAGCTCTTTTTTTTTATAATAAAAAATGTTATGATAAGCTATGTATGATTGGGCGGAGTATGAGCATTTGCTAAGAAAAAGCAAAGGGAGACAGATCTTTACTAGGCAAAAAGAAGAGGACCTTGATGAAAAGCCTCTATGATGAATTATTTAAATACGGAGAATCTGATTATTACCCGTATCATATGCCCGGACATAAGAGACAGCGGGTGGACTATCTGCCGGAGGGTTTTACAAAGGTTGATATAACCGAGATAGAAGGCTTTGATAATCTGCACGCCCCGGAGGGGATAATTAAAGAGGCGCAGGAGTTTGCCGCGAAGGCTATGGGCGCGATGCAGACCTATTTCCTCGTCGGAGGAAGCAGCTCGGGCGTCCTTGCGGCGATAAGCGCATCTGTACCCTGTAGCGGAGTCTTGGTGATGTCCAGAGGGGCGCATAAGAGCGCTTATAACGCGGTAGGACTCAGGCATATCAGGCCGGAGTACATATATCCCGATATCAACGTTAAGTTCGGCTTCCCGGAGGCTGTTACCGCAAAGGCGGTTGAAGAAGCTTTTGTAAAAACAAATGAAAAGGCAGACGCTGTTTTTATCGTTTCACCGACATACGAAGGGCGCGTAGCGGATGTAAAATCGATCGCAAAGGTTGTTCATAAGAAAGGGAAGATACTTATTGTAGATGAAGCCCACGGGGCCCACCTTCCCTTTGCACATATGGCCGGACTTGCAGGCAAGGAGAACGGATACCCCGAGAGCGCCATCTTTTCCGGCGCGGATATTGTGATCCAAAGTACCCATAAAACCCTGCCGGCGCCGACCCAGACAGCGCTACTCCATATTTGTTCCGACAGAGTAAATAGGGAACTTATAGAAAAGTACTTACGCATTTACCAGTCAAGCTCTCCATCCTACCCCTTAATGGCGGGAATTGACGGGGCTGTCAGATTTATGCATGCGGATGAAGGAAAACTGTTAAAGCGCATGGCAGAGCGCTTCTCTGAGCTTGAAAGCTATATAAATACGAAGCTAAAGTATATCGAGACTTTTAGAACCTCAGATAATTCATCTGACATCGGGAAACTGATAATTTCAGCATCAAAAGTTGGGCTATCCGGCAAAGAGCTTGCGGATATCCTTAGGAGTAAGTATCATCTTGAAACCGAGATGAGCGCCGAAAAGTTCGTTCTTGCTATGTTTACAGTCTTCGATACGGATGAAGGCTACGAACGTATGAAGGCAGCCCTTACAGAGATTGATTTTGAATTAGCCGGAAAATGTGACATGCGTGACACGAAACTTAAAGTCGGCCATGAGGAAGGCACAGTCGCCGAAGGTGAAGACGGGTTCCGCAACGGCGCATCCGATGAGAATGCCGGCCATGAAGCTTTGGAAGCGGTAAAGCGTATTCAACCCGAGGTCGTCCTCTCTATATCAGATGCATGGGATTCGGATAGCGAAAAGATCCCTTTAAAGGAAGCGGAAGGGCGGATTGCCTTTGATTTTATAAATCTTTATCCGCCGGGGACTCCCATCGTTGTACCGGGAGAGAGGATTTCAACGGAGTGCATCAGCTACTTGAAAGATTGCCTGCGTAAGGGACTGAACCTAAACGGGATTACAGATGGTAATCTATCAGTTTTAAAGATGTAAAATGCGGAAATGTGATCGGACCTCAAATAGCAGGGACATACCAAAAAGCAGGGACGTATGCAAAGGCCGGGATGAGAGTACTTTAATCTCACAGGGAGATATTATACAGCATGAGCAGGATTTACTGCGTGATGGGCAAAAGCGCATCGGGAAAAGATACCATATACAGAAAGCTTCTTGAGAACAAAAGCCTT
>JAFPRD010000036.1:0-2779 GCA_017401005.1 Lachnospiraceae bacterium | reverse complement strand
TAGTACTTTTCAAAAGCCGCTACTGACTTAGGATTCTCGTAGGCATGCCCGTACTTCCAATTGTCGTAGTAATCAACATCCTTGTCATTCCAGCCATATCCGTTAAACTCTGCCCCCCAAACCCAAAGAGTAAAGTTCATACCCATAGAGTGGGCCGCATCAGCCATAAACCTGAGGCGATCGTGCACATATTCATAGCTTCCGTACTTAGCCCAAGCGGAACACATATCTGTCACCTGAATACCGTTATATCCGAGGCGTTTCATCATCTTTACGTAGGTATAAAGATCCTCGTCGCTGTAGCTCATAAGCTCGCTGGAAAGGTTTGTGTTCGGATTATAAAGACAACCTCTTGGGGATGTCGTCTTCCAGAGACAGATAATAGGCTCCCTATTCTCTATCCAGTCATTTCCGGCAGTATCTATCTCTGACATCGGAAGATAAAGAGCCTCTCCGCTTTTGGCAATAATCTTTTCCCTATCGCTGCCGGCAAATTCATATCCAAGATATGCGTTTGCAAAGAAGCTGACCTGCTTTTTCATATCCGCAGAGTTTTTGGCTCTCAAGGTAATATATCCGCCGTCTATGGTCAGATCCGAAAACTTTGCCTCGGTATCCTTAACGATCTCAAGCTTAATGGATTTAAAGCCTTCCTGTTCCTGGGATGATATGTTAAGTAAATGCCCCGTGAGCTTTCTTATATATCCCTGAAGCAGCTCCGCATTAGCAGTTCCGGCTCCCTTGTTTAAGATATAATACTCCGAAATAGGAGTATCCCCGATAAAGACCTCTACATACGACTGATTATCGCTTATCAGTCCGGCCTCCGGGTCTTCAGCGGTACGGCTTAGTCTGCTCTTAATAAAGACGATGAGTCCGATCAAAAGGATCGCCGCTATAGCTATGATTATTATTCTTAAAGTGTTTTTCTTCATCCTAATTCCATCTGTCTTTGATCACATATTGAGGTGCATTATTCATGCTTATATAGATTCGTCCGACGTATTCGCCGATAATTCCCAGCATCAAAAGTATAAGTCCGCAGAAAAATACTATTGCACTCATCAGAGCCGAAAAACCAACGGCTACATCGGGAAGCACAAACTTCTTAATTATCGTGTATATTCCGTAGAGGAATCCGCCTATGGCAGATACAACTCCGATCATAGTAGCTATACGTAGCGGTTTTATTGAAAAGGCGGTAAAACCGTTAAACCAAAGTCCGAAGAGCTTGCTTAAGGTGTAACCGCTGGTTCCCACTTCTCTTTCCCTGTGGTTAACATTGACATTGGTTATATTCTTGGTTGAGCGAAGGACAAGGCCTATTACGTAAGGATATGAATTCTCGTATCTTATCATATCCTCCACAACAAACCTTCTTACCGCAAAGTAACTGGAAACGTAAAGTTCCTTCGGCTTTCCCAGCATTACTCTCGTCATAAGATCGTTTACTCTGCTTCCGAAGTTTCTAAAGCCGGAGTGCTGCTTATGTTCGTATTTTGCGTATACGGCATCAAAGCCTTCTTCAATCTTTTCAAGGAGCTTTCCGACTTCGCAGGCGGGTGTCTGTCCGTCGTCGTCAAGACATACGCATACGTCTCCGTCAGCAGCGCGGAATCCGGCCATAAGGGCCGCATGCTGTCCAAAGTTTTTGGCAAAGGATATTCCGTGGATATAGGGCTTTTCCTCGCACATTTTCTTTATGACTTTCGCAACTCCATCGGGAGAACAGTCGTTAACAAGAAACAGGTCATATTCATACTGCGGAAGAGTTTTCATAGTCTCCTCTACTTCGGAAACAACTTTACCGATCGTAAGCTCAGATCTGTAGCAAGGTATTATAAAGCTGATTTTCATTTATAAATCCTTCTCTTTCATGATACTTTTCTTATGGTCATAGACCCTTGTAAATCTATATTCAAAATCCTTGATATCTTTTGAATTGATAACCGAAAGCATAAATCCCGTAAAGAATGACTGCACTCCCGCAATCCCGATAAATCCGCTTGCTATAAGAGTAGGGAATCTGGGGACAAGTCCGGTTTCAAAGTACTCGATCACAATAGGGATCATAAGTCCTACGGCGATAAGCGCAAGCACAAGGGCTATAAGCCCGAAGAAATTAAAGGGCCTGTAGTTTTTATACAGTGTAAACATCTTTCTTATAACCTTCATTCCGTCGGAGAATGTATTAAGCTTTGATACACTTCCGTCAGGTCTGTCGCGGTAGGTGGCAACAACATTTTCCACCTGCATATTGTAGTTTACGGCATGTATCGTCATCTCCGTCTCTATCTCAAATCCCTTAGAGAAAACGGGGAAGGTCTTTACAAACTCAAAGGAAAAAGCCCTGTATCCCGTCATAATATCTCTGATATCGGACTTAAAGAGAGAATTAATGGCCCAGCGCATCAAACTGTTTCCGAAATTATGAAAAGGCCTCTTGTTCTCAGTAAAATAGGTTGAGGAAAGTCTGTCTCCCACCACCATATCCGCATTATGCTCAAGTACAAGATCCGTCATTTCCCTTGCAGTAGAAAGATCGTAGGTATCATCTCCGTCGATCATCAGATAGCACTCGGCATTGATCTCGCGGAACATACGCCTTATTACATTGCCCTTACCCTGTTTATACTCGTTTCTTACAACGGCTCCCGCGGCTTTTGCAATCTCCTCAGTCCTGTCCTTTGAATTGTTGTTATATACATATATAACTGCCTCGGGCAGCGCCGCCTTCGCATCTTTAATTACTTTTTCAATTGTCTGCTCTTCATTGTAG
>JAFPRD010000005.1:0-7966 GCA_017401005.1 Lachnospiraceae bacterium | reverse complement strand
CTGGGGATGGGGGCTTCCGTACTTGTTTCGAGATACTGGGGGATGCGAAATGCCGCAATAGGCAAAAATGACAGCGAAGGGGAGAAGGATGCAAACAGAGCTCTTAAGCAGACCGTGGCCTTGATGCTTCGTATAACTCTTTCCCTTGCTTTGGCTTTCGCCCTTGCAACAGCTATAATGCCAAGGACGATCATGCGGATGTATAATGGGGAAGAGGCTATCTTAAACCTTGGAGCAACATATTTCAGATACTCAATTGTCACATACTTTTTCCTCGGCGCATCCTTAGTTTGCACGATAGTTCTTCGAAGCGTCGGAAAGGTTAAGCTTCCGCTGTTTGTATCCATTGGTGCTTTTTCCATTAATCTTGCAGCAAATTACCTCCTGATCTTCGGTAAATTAGGACTTCCGAAAATGGGAGTTGCGGGCGCGGCGCTTGGAACGCTCTTTGCAAGAGTTTTTGAGGCAGCAGTCATCTGCGGATATCTTTTGTTTGTTGATAAGAGTATCGGATTCAGGTTAAAACACTTTTTTATGAATACCCGTTCTCTTATCGGTGAGTATTTCAGGATCAGTATCCCTGTACTTATCAGTGACGGGATTTTGGCGCTCGGAAACAATACGGTTGCAATGGTCATCGGACATCTCGGCGGAACCTTTGTCTCCGCAAATGCTATCACATCCGTGACACAGCAGCTTAGCAGCGTTGTTATATCCGGAGTAAGCCAGGCGGGAGCTATCGTAACGGGCCAGACCCTAGGCGAAGGGGACAAGGAAAAGGCAATGTCCCAGGGCTATCTGTTTATGGGACTTGGTATATTCTTAGGTACCATAGCTGCGGTATTCATACTTATCCTTAGCGGTCCCGTGATCGCATCCTACAAAAACGTCAGCGAAGAGACGGTTCATATAGCAAAGCAGCTGATGCTTGCGATCAGCATAATCGTAGTCTTTCAGGGCACGAACAGTATTATGACAAAAGGAGTCTTAAGGGGCGGCGGAGATACAAAGATGCTGATGCTTACAGACAACATCTTCCTTTGGGTACTTGCGATACCTCTCGGTCTTTTAGGAGGATTTGTACTTAAGGTATCACCATTTTGGATATATATCTTCCTTAAATCCGACCAGATAGTTAAGGCTCTTTGGGCCTTTCTGAGGCTACGGAGCGGAAAGTGGATAAAGAAGATTTCTGCGGGTAATTCAAAAGAAGCAAAGTAAAGACAGGAAACGGTGAAAACATGGGTAATTACGACCTTACAAATTTTAAAAGACTTGTAAATGAATTAGGGCTTACTCTTTTTGACAGGCAGTATGAGCAGTTTATCAGGTACTACGAGATGCTTGTGGAGTGGAATAATGTGATGAATCTTACTGCGATTACCGAGTATGATGAGGTAATAGTAAAGCATTTTGCGGATTCTTTATCTCTCGTAAAAGCGGTAGACAAGGAGAAGCTTATCAGGGGAAGCCTTAAGGAAGGCGGCGATAGACTAACTATCATTGATATCGGGACCGGAGCGGGATTTCCCGGGATTCCTTTAAAGATTGCTTTTCCGGAACTTAAGATCACTCTTCTTGATTCCCTTAACAAAAGGATCGGATTCTTAAACGCTGTAATAGAAGAACTTGGGCTAAAAGATATTGAGGCGCTTCACGGCAGAGCGGAAGACTACGCAAAAAAAGGACAGCTAAGGGAGTCCTTCGATTATTGCGTATCAAGAGCGGTTGCGAACCTGTCTACTTTATCTGAATACTGCCTTCCTTACGTAAAGGTAGGCGGAAGCTTTATCGCATATAAGTCCGAAAAGACGCAGGAAGAGGTTCAGGCTGCGAAAAATGCGCTGGATAAGCTTGGCGGCAGGTTAGTTTCCTGCGAGGAATTTAATCTGCCCGGAACAGATCTCTACAGAACTATGGTCAATATAAAGAAAGAAAAAGCGACTCCCGGAAAGTATCCCCGCAAGGCCGGAACACCTTCAAAAGAGCCGCTGTAAATTACGCCGTTGCGAGGGCTTCCTTAAGCGCTTTGGAAAGCTGATCCGCGCAGGAAGTTCCGCGTCCTTTGCAGTCGTTTCCTTCAAGTATTTCGGAAATCTCCGCAGCATCCTTGCCTTCGCAGAGCTTGCCGATGGCTTTAAGATTGCCGTTGCAACCGTTCGTAAAGGCCAGATTGTGGATCTTTTTTTCATCATCAAGCTCAAACTTAATATTGATGGCACATACTCCGTGAGGGGTGTAAGAATATTCTTTCATGTCAGATTCCTCTTTATAAAAATGTTTTCTTCTTTAACACAATAGCATCTAATATCTCTTGTTGCAAATAAAAAATCAATAAAATGTTTCACATTGATGTTTCACGTGCTATACTTATAGGGCATTTAAGTAAAATATTGTTATTAGGGATAAGGGCAGAATGAGTAAAATAATCGCAATTACAAACCAAAAGGGCGGAGTAGGTAAGACTACTACATCTATCAATCTTTCGGCGGCTATCGCTGAGACCGGTAAGAAAGTTCTCGTAGTTGATATGGATCCCCAGGGAAATACGACAAGCGGTTTCGGAGTCAACAAAAATGAACTGGAGAATACAGTTTATGAGCTTATCCTAGGCGAGTGTTCTCTCGGAGAAGCGATCATTAAAAATGTTGCCGAGAATGTATCGCTTTTACCTTCAAACGTTAATCTTGCCGGAGCTGAGGTCGATCTTCTTGACCGCGACGATAAATCCTTCATCCTTAAAAAGGAGATGGATTATATTGCTGACGAGTATGATTATGTTATCATCGACTGCCCTCCTTCATTAAATATGCTTACGATCAACGCTATGACTACGGCAACGAGTGTCATCGTGCCTATTCAGTGCGAGTACTACGCTCTCGAAGGAGTAAGCCAGCTTATCCATACCATCAACCTCGTAAGGGAAAGACTGAATCCCGGGCTTGATATCGACGGTGTTGTATTTACAATGTATGACGGCCGTACAAATCTTTCACAGCAGGTTGTTGAGAACGTTAAAGAAAACTTAAGTCATCATATTTACGAAACGATGATCCCCAGAAATATCAGACTTGCGGAGGCGCCCAGTTTTGGACAGCCTATTACCGTTTACGATCCGAAGTCAGCCGGAGCCGAGAGCTACAGGCTCCTTGCAAAAGAAGTTATTGAGCATAACGCTAAGTGATTATAAGGAGAAGGTGAAATGGCAAAAAAGGGTTTAGGTAAAGGTCTTGATTCTTTGATCCCTATGGGTAAAAAGGAAGCTGCAACACCCGCACCTGCTGCGGTTAAGGAGGCTTCCGAGGCGGTTAAAGACGGCGTGACTATGGTAAAGATCACAAAGATTGAGCCCAACAGAGAGCAGCCCCGTCGTAAGTTTGACGAGGATGCGCTCCAGGAGCTGTCAGATTCGATCAAGCAGTTTGGCGTACTTCAGCCCCTTGTTGTTCAGGACAGAAAGGACCATTACGAGATCATCGCAGGTGAGCGTCGTTGGAGAGCGTCAAAACTTGCGGGATTAAAGGAAGTTCCTGTAATAATCAAGGATTACACGGAGCAGGAGATCGTTGAGATTTCCCTTATCGAGAATATCCAGAGAGAAGACCTTAACGCCATAGAAGAAGCGCAGGCATATAAAAGGCTTGCCGAAGAGTTTAATCTTAAGCAGGATGCAATCGCCGAGAGAGTCAGCAAGAGCCGTTCCGAGATTACGAACTCCATGCGTCTTTTGAAGCTCTGTCCCGATGTTCAGCAGATGATAGTTGACGAGATGCTAAGCAAAGGACACGCAAGAACCCTTCTTGCCGTAGAGGATCCCGCTAAGCAGTACGAGCTTGCGCAGCGCGCTTTCGATGAGAAGTTAAGCGTGCGCGATATTGAGAAGCTTGTCAAGCAGCTGGATAAACCCGCTAAGGAAAAGCCGGTTACCGACGAGAAGCTTCAGATGTTCTACGATGATGTTGCGGAGAAGTTAAAGAAGGCTCTCGGTACGAAGGTTACGATTTCCGGAAAGGGAAAGGGCGCCGGAGTATTGACCGTAGAGTTTTACAACGGCGACGACCTTGACAAGATCGTTGATAAGCTTAACAACTAAAGGTGACTAAATGGAAAGCAATATTCTTAAAAACGTATTGGGCCTTGGAGCATTTGACCCCGGATATCTTGTGATAGCAGTAGCTGTTTTGCTTATCCTTGTGATCGTGCTCCTTGTTGTTACTTTAAATGTCAGCTCAAAGAACAGAAAGATGGCGGCAAGGATCGATGCTCTTTGCTCCGGAAAAAATGCAGAGAGCCTTGAGAAGGAAATCATAAAGATAATCGAGGAAAACAATTACCTTATGACTGAGGTTTCCGAGCATAAGGCATACATAAAGACGATCTTTAAGAGACTTAAGCTCGCTTACCAGAAATTCGCGCTGGTCAAGTACGATGCGCTCGACCAGATGGGCGGACAGCTATCCTTTGTTCTCGCTTTTCTTGACGAGAACAACAACGGATTTTTGCTCAACTCGGTTCATTCTGCTACAATGAACTGCATCTATTCAAAGAATGTGGTTGGCGGAGAGGTTGAGGTTGAGCTTGGCGCTGAGGAAGCTCAGGCTCTTGAACAGGCCATGAGCGTCAAGATACCTAAGTAATCTGAGCTATGTTTAATCTTATAGTATATTAGTCCCAACGGGACATACGGCTAAGACCGGGAATGGAGAAGTAATGATCGATATAAAGTTTTTACGTGAGAATCCTGAAGTAGTTAAGGAGAATATCAAAAAGAAATTCCAGGACGAGAAGCTTCCTCTTGTAGATGAAGTAATCGAGCTTGACAAGGAGCTTAGAAAGACCCAGCAGGAAGGCGACGACCTTCGTAACGCCAAGAACAAGATCTCCAAGGAGATCGGAGCTTTAATGGCACAGGGAAAGAAGGAGGAGGCTGAAGGCTTAAAGGCACAGGTTGCCGCAAATGCAAAGAGACTTGCGGAGCTTGAGGAGGCTCAGCCCGTACTCCAGGAGAAGGTTACTTCCATTATGATGAAGATCCCCAACATCATCGACGAGTCGGTTCCTATCGGAAAAGACGATTCAGAAAATGTTGAGATAGAAAAGTTCGGAGAGCCTGTTGTTCCCGCATTTGAAGTTCCTTACCACGCAGACATCCTTGACAGGATCGGCGGTCTTGATAAGGACGCAGCCGGAAGAACAAGCGGAAACGGATTCTATTACCTTATCGGAGATGCCGCAAGACTTCACTCCGCAATGATCAGCTACGCAAGAGACTTTATGATCGACAAGGGATTTACTTACTGCGTTCCTCCTTTTATGATCCGCTCAAGCGTTGTTAACGGCGTTATGAGCTTTGCCGAGATGGAAGCTATGATGTACAAGATCGAGGGCGAGGACCTTTATCTTATCGGTACTTCGGAGCATTCAATGATCGGAAGATTTAAGGGACAGCTTGTTGAGGAGCAGCAGCTTCCCATCACTATGACATCTTACTCACCTTGCTTTAGAAAAGAGGTTGGTTCCCACGGAATCGAGGAGCGCGGTGTTTACCGTGTACACCAGTTTGAGAAGCAGGAGATGGTTGTTCTCTGCAAGCCCGAAGAGTCAATGGACTGGTACAACAAGATGTGGTCTTACACCGTAGAGTTCTTCAGAAGCCTTGACGTACCTGTACGTACTCTTGAGTGCTGCTCAGGTGATCTTGCGGATCTTAAGGTTAAGTCCTGCGATGTAGAGGCATGGAGCCCTCGTCAGCAGAAGTACTTCGAGGTTGGTTCCTGCTCAACACTTGGAGATGCACAGGCTAGAAGACTTGGCATCCGTGCAAGAGGCGAGAAGGGCAACTACCTTGTACACACTCTTAACAACACCGTACTTGCTACTCCCAGAGGACTTATCGCTCTTCTTGAGAACAATGTAAACGAGGACGGAAGCATCAATATCCCTAAAGCGCTTCAGCCTTATATGGGTGGCAAGGACAAGGTCCTTCCCATTAAGTAATCTATGAACAATAAGCATTTACTCCCTGTTGGGATGGTGTTTCAAGCGATATTTACAATCTGCGGGGGCGGCATGTTTATTGCCGGCCTCATCGCAGGTTTCTATTTTAGATGGGATATGTCTCTTCCTGACAATAAGGGGAGAATATCCCTTCTGCTTACTTTGATCGGGGGATTGCTGTTATTTACGGGCATTTTGATCATGGTCTTTATTTACAAGGCTGTTACAGCTAAAGATACTGAAGATAAAGATGCCGCAAAAGAGGACAAAGATAGTGCACAGATACCTGAGAGCGATAGGCTTCAGCAATAAAAACAGAAAAGAAATACAGGAACTTGTGCTGGATTGTATCCGTAGAGCGGAGAGAAGGGGATATACCCTTGTGGATGACGAAACCATGGCCGCCGAGTTTTCCAGGGAATACGCGGACGGAATGGGAATTACCGCCTGCGGTAATTTTGATGAGGACGACAAGTTCCATCTTGACTATTACTTCCCTTATCTTGACGGTACGGGAGTGACTTCCTACGAGGATATCTCTGTTGAGAAGCATGCATCGGAGGACTCTTTCGCCGGGGTCTGCGACGATATTAAGGTTGGGATTTCCATCATCTTTTATCTTAAAAATAAGATACCTTATATCAAGGCACAGTCTACGGGTAAGCTCCCTATAAAGGGGACGAGCGTAACCTTTTCCGGACTCTCCGTAAAGGGTTCAATCCTGATCCCTATAAACAAGGCGGATGAAAAGAGCGCGACCCAAAACGACAATACCGACAGAGCAAAGCTACTTGCCGCTGCCAAAAACGGGGATGAAGAAGCGATAGAAACCCTTACTCTTGAGGACATGGATACTTACAACACTATCTCCAAGAGGATTAAAAACGAGGATGTCTACTCCATCGTTGATACCAGCTTTATGCCTTACGGAGTGGAATGCGACCAGTATGCCATCATCGGAGACATCGTGGCATTCCGCCTTGTGACAAATCACATTACGGATGAAAAAATATATATCCTTACTATTTGCTGTAATGATTTGACATTTGATGTTGCCATCAATATAATAGATTTGTTTGGTGAGCCACAGGTAGGCAGAAGATTCAAAGGAGTCATCTGGCTGCAGGGCAATATCAATTATCCCGATGACCTGATGTAGAGTCATTTGCAGGGTATTAAGTACCCGGCCGGGAATCAATGCTTCCTTAGTTAAATGGATATAACGGGCCCCTCCTAAGGGTCAGTTGTGAGTTCGATTCTCGCAGGAAGCGCTAAAGAGCAGGGGACTTTGGACCTGCTTTTTTTATATAGAAAAGGAATTAATATGCATATAGTATTACATCAGCCGGAGATACCGGCAAATACAGGAAATATCGGAAGAACCTGCGTAGCAACAAATACTTCTCTTCATCTTATCGAGCCCCTTGGGTTTAGGATAAATGAAAAGGAATTAAAGAGAGCGGGTATGGATTACTGGGAAAAGCTTGATGTGACCCGATATATCAATTACAGGGATTTTAAGGAAAAACATCCGGGAGCTACTGTTTGGATGGCGACAACCAAGGCAAAAAGGTGCTATACTGATGTTAAGTTCGGACCCGATGATTATATTATGTTCGGAAGAGAAAGCGCAGGGATCCCGGAGGAGATTCTCGTAGAAGATGAGCCTCACTGCATCCGTATCCCCATGGGCCCGGAGATCAGGTCACTCAATCTTTCAAACTCTGTTGCCATCGTTTTATACGAAGCATTACGACAGCAGAACTTCGCTGGCCTCGAGGAAACCGGAGAACTCCATAGACTTAGTTGGAAGTAATATATATAAAAAGTATAAAGGAAAGCTTGTTCAACTCCGCTTAATCTGTCAAAATAAGACAGATTAAGCGGAGTTGAATTACTTTTTGGGTTGATTTTTTGCAAATAATGCATTAGACTTTACTTAAAGTACAATTATTTTGAAGATTAAGCG
>JAFPRD010000035.1:0-2521 GCA_017401005.1 Lachnospiraceae bacterium | reverse complement strand
ATAAAATTGTTGCTTATTAACTATGTATTCACCCGAAAGGAGAAGAATAAAAAGGATGAATAAGAAAAGCAGAAACATGGTCCGTACAATAATCCTCATTGCCACAGTACTGGCGCTTGCAATGTCAGCAACAGTCGGAATCATAGGATTCAATCACATCAAAAAGGCATACTTCGCTTCCTTCAAGGAAGGCCTTAAGACAGCAGCATTACTTATCGAAGATGAACTGGCACACGAGTGGACAGGTAATTTTGCCCTTAACGACAAAAACGAGCTTTTAAAGGGCGGAGTTTCAATTCACGATACCTTCCAGTCACAGCTTGATGCGTTAAACAAGAATACCGGAATGCACTTTACCGTGTTTTACGGCGATACACGTTACATCACTTCATTAGTGGATCCCGAGACCGGAAAGCGCATGGAAAAGACCAAAGCTTCCGATGTCGTTATAGATGAAGTATTAAATAAGGGTAATGAGTATCTCGCAGAGAACTTCAGCCTCGCCGGTCAGAACTGGTACGCTTACTATCTCCCCCTCAAAAATTCCGATGGATCCGTTGTCGGTATGATCTTTGCGGGACGCGACACTTCAATCGTTGACAAGAACCTTAAATCAGCAGCCCTCGCGATCCTCTTTTCGTTCATCGGTTTCTTCCTCTTCAACTTTGCTGTAGCCCGTGTTCTTATAAGCACTACATCAAGAGCTATGAGAGATATCGTAGAAAGCCTCGGAAAGCTCGAGGACGGCGAACTTAATTTCTATATCCACGGACGTACCTTCAACAGAAAAGATGAGCTCGGACTTATCGCAGCAAGTTCAGCACAGGTTCGTGACAAATTGCAGGACGTTATCAGCGCAACAAAGAAGCTCTCCGACGATGTTACCAAGTCCGGAGAAAACCTCGCAAGTTCTGCAGCTACCGCTTCTTCTGTTGCCGAGCAGGTTACCATCGCAGTCGAGGATATCAGCCGCGGCGCTGCATCTCAGGCTGAAAGCGTTGAAAATTCAGTTACAAATACAAATGAAATGGGTAACAGTATTGATGAGATCACAGACAGGATCGAAGCTCTTACCGGCGCCGCAGATGCGATGCTTGAGGGCGCAAACCGTACTGTTGACACTTTAAAGAATCTTATTGAAAGCAATGAGAATATTATGGAATCAATGAAGGATATCGACTCTCAGATCCGCCTTACCAACGATTCCGTTAAAGAGATTGCCGACGCAACCGGAATGATCACAGATATCGCTAACCAGACTCATCTCCTCTCACTCAACGCTTCTATCGAAGCAGCAAGAGCAGGTGAGGCAGGACGCGGTTTCGCAGTCGTTGCCGAGGAAATCGGAAACCTCTCAGCGCAGTCAAAGGATGCAGCAAACTCCATCATCAAGATCGTTGAGACCCTTGTTTCGGAATCCGCAAAGAGCGTACAAACCATTGGTGAGTTAAGCAAGAGTATGACAAAGCAGAACGACCGCATCTCTTCTACCAAGGACGATATGGACAGTGTCGTAGAAAATGTTAATAACGTAGACAGCTCCACAAGAATGATTTCCGAGAAGATCCATCTTCTTAACGGTTTAAAGACAAGCTTCTCAGATATCATCTCAGAGCTTGCAGCTATCTCTCAGCAGAACGCTGTCGCTACCGAAGAAACCAATGCTTCTATGGAAGAGCTTAATGCTACATTTGCTCTTATCAGCCAGGCAGCAAGCGACCTCAGAGAAATGGCAGAAACCCTGAACGATAAGATGGCCTTCTTCACTCTCGCAAATATTGAGAATGAAGATGAAATGACCGCCTAATTCTTAATTCTAATACGTAAAGGAATCCAGAAACTTCTTTAATCTCTCCGTCCGAGGGTGGTTAAAGAAGTCCTCGGGAGCTCCCTCTTCCACAATCTTTCCCCCATCAATAAATATCATACGATCCGCCACAGCCCTTGCAAAGGAAAGCTCGTGGGTAACGATCAGCATAGTTCTTCCTTCTTTTGCAAGAGAGACAACCACATCCAAAACCTCTCTTACCATCTCAGGATCCAAAGCCGCTGTAATCTCGTCAAGAAGAAGCACCTCAGGATGCATCATAAGCGCTCTTACGATAGCTACGCGCTGCTTTTGCCCGCCGGAGAGCTGATGAGGAAAACTGTCTTTTTTGGTTAAAAGTCCGACTCTGTCAAGAAGCGCGAGTGCCTCTTTTTCCGCTTTCTTTTTGTTTACCTTTTTAACTTTAACCGGAGCCAGGATCATATTTTGGAGAACTGTTTTATGCGGGAAAAGGTCATAGCTTTGAAAGACCATCCCGACTCTTTCTCTTACGATATTTAACTTTCCGCCCACAGGGTTAATAACCTCCCCGTCAAGGAGGACCTTACCGTCCTGAATCTTTTCAAGAGCGTTGATGCATCATAAAAAAGTACTCTTTCCGCATCCGGACGTTCCTACAAGAACGACCACCTCTCCTTTTTTAACGCTTAAGTCAATATGATCGAGTACCACAAGGTCTCCATAGCTTTTTGT
>JAFPRD010000004.1:0-25897 GCA_017401005.1 Lachnospiraceae bacterium | reverse complement strand
GCCTTGTTTGTATCATTCTTTGCCCAAAATGTGATCTCGATATCCTTGGAAGTATCGAAAGTATCCGGCATCTGAAAGCTTTTCTTTTCTCCTTGTGAGTGACAACCTGTAAGAGAAAGCATTAAAGATAAAAGCAAAGCGGCAAAAGGCAGAATACTAAACGTCTTTCTCATCCCTTTGTACCTCCTCTGGATACTCCCGTCATAACGGTTTTTCTGAAAACAAGGAAAAGTACAATAAGCGGCAGCGAGATTGCAACAACCGCAGCCATCATAGCAGGGATATTGTCTCGTCCGAAGCCGTTCTCTCTGATTTCCTGGATTCCGTTGGATACAAGGAAATAATTGGCATCATCGGTAATAAGTCTCGGCCAGACGTATGAGTTCCAGCACTCAATAACCTTCAAAATGACAATGGTTACTATAGTCGGTCTTGCGATAGGAATCATAACCTTAAAAAGATACTTAAGGTCGCTTGTTCCGTCAACCTTGGCGGCGTAGTAGAGATTGTCGGGTACCGCCTCAAAATTTTCCTTTAAGAGATAAATATAAAAAACAGAAGCCACGGAAGGAAGGATAAGTCCCGGAAAACTGTTTCTTAAGTCAAGGTTTGTTATGGTAACAAAGTTTGTGATGATAACGAGTTCGTTGGGTATCATCATAAGTGCAAGGAAAAGTACAAAGACAATATTCTTTCCCTTAAAGGAAAGCCTTGCGAAAGCGTAGGCAGAAAACACGGTGACGATGAGCATAATAAGAGTCGTAACGATCGTAAAGATCGCCGTATTAAGAAGATATTTGCCCAGAGAAACCGTGGTAAACGCATCTATATAGTTTTGGAATGTAGGATTTGTCGCATAGAATTTAGGGATTGCCTCCGCATTGTAAGAGCTGTAGCTCTTAACAGAGGTAAGTACCATCCAATAAAAAGGGAAAAGTACTATAACGCCCCATAAAGACAGCAAAATATATGTAACAGTCTTGCCAAGTATATCTTTAACCTTAGCCTGCTTTTCAATTTCTTCGTATTCGTGATCGGTGTTCATTTCGGGTAGTTCCTTTTCAGCGCTTACTTTTGTTTCTGACAAGAAGATTGATCACAGTAATGGTAAGTACTATGGAGAAAAGTATTATCGCAGCCGCAGATGCGTATGAGGGATATCCGCCGCTGTCTCCGTAAAGCATATCGTACACATATCCCACGATCGTATTCATCTCGGCAACATTCAAATTTGTTCCAAAGAGGGCAACCGCGTCCGAGTAAGCTTTAAACGCTCCGATGAAGCCTGTGATAACAAGGTAAAAGATCATCGGCGAGATCATAGGAAGTGTAATCCTGAAAAATATTCTTGTATTGGAAGTTCCGTCAACTCTTGCCGCGCTGTAATAAATAGGGTTTACACTTGCAAGAGAGCTTGTAAGCACAAGTACTTTAAAAGGCATAACAATCCAGATTGTATAAATACAAAGGACCATCATCTTCGCCCAATAGGGACCTTCTATAAAATCAACACTCTTTCCGCCGAATGCGGTTATGAGCAGATTTATCATACCGTCAGTATAGGCGGTCTTTTTGAAAAGGATCATAAATACAAGACCTACTGCCAAAGTATTTGTCACATAGGGCAGAAAATACACGGTCTGAAAAAGTTCCTTGAGCTTTGTTATCTTGTTAAGTCCAAGGGAAATAAGAAGCGAAAGAACGGTGGATACGGGTACCGTTATCGCTACCAAAATAAGTGTATTCTTAAGAGCCTGCAAAAAGTAAGGATCGTGAAGCACATAAGAATAATTGTACAGTCCGGTTCCGAAAGAAGTCTGGGATGCGGAATTGTAGCCTTCCTCAAAGGAGTAGATAAATACATCGATAAGAGGATATACCATAAATACTCCGAGAAATAAAACTGCCGGAAGCAGATACAGCCAGGCTTTTAAATTGCTTTTAAACGTAGATTCCATAATGACACCAAAACTATTTAAGTCTCTTCTCAGTAGTTTTATCAAAAATAAATACCTTTTTGGGATTCAGATTAAATCTGACTTTAGAAAGACCCGTATCAAGACTAATGTCCGAGCTTATGATTGCTCTGATATCGTCATTAAGGCTCTTTGAGTGATGAGCTATAACGCTTACGTCCCTGCCCATAACCTCAATTCTTTCAAGGTCTAAAGATAAAACTCCGTCACTTTCTGCTTTAAATCCTTCGGGGCGAACTGCTACGTATACATCACCGTCGGTTAATCCTTCCGCGGATAAAACATCTTCCTCTCCGATATAGACTCTTCCGTTTTTAACCCTGCCCTCAAAGACATTGATGGGCGGAGTTCCGAGGAATTTGGCAACAAAGAGATTTTCGGGACTGTCGTATACTTCCTGCGGTGCGCCGATCTGGTTTACGACTCCGTCCTTCATAACGACGATAAGGTCACAGATGCTCATGGCCTCTTCCTGGTCATGGGTAACGAAAATAGTTGTAATACCTGTTTCTTTTTGGATCCTTCTTATCTCTTCTCTTGTCTGGAGCCTTAATCTTGCATCAAGATTTGATAAAGGCTCATCAAGAAGAAGCACCTTAGGCATCTTTACAAGAGCTCTTGCGATGGCAACTCTTTGCTGCTGGCCTCCGGAAAGCTCCGAGGGTTTTCTCTGCATCAGGTTATCTATCTGAACAAGCTTTGCGACGCCAAGAGCGGCCGTTTCCATCTGCTGCTTTGACATCTTTGCATCCCCTTTAAGATTCTGCAAAGGGAATAATATATTTTGTCTGACGGTAAGGTGCGGATAAAGCGCATAGTTCTGAAAAACAAGTCCGATACCGCGATTCTCGGGCGGTAGCTTTGTAACATCATCCTCGCCAAAAAATATCTGTCCGCTTGTAGGCTTTTCAAGTCCGCTTATAAGGTTAAGCGTTGTACTCTTTCCGCATCCGGAAGGACCGAGCAGTCCGATAAGTTTTCCGTCGGGAATGGTGAAATCAAAATCATTAACGGCAATAACATCTTCCGGGTGTTTCTTGTCCCTGGAAGGAAATCTTTTGGTAAGATTTTTCAGAACGACTTTCATTTAGGTAACTCCTGTAAAGTATTTATGCCTTGAGATAATCCATCTCCATGTTAAGTTCCATCGGAACGCTGCTTCCGGTGTTCTTAACCTTTTGAATAAGAACTTCCATACGATGGATTTTCTGTGCCTGCTTTCTGTCGTAGTATTCCAAAACCTCTTTGAAGGTAGGATTTGCCGAAAGCGCAGCCCTGGTTTTTGCAGGGAAAGGACAGTATTTCGAGAGGATTCCTCTTGAAACTTTATTGAGTCTGGGCGATCCTTCACTCTCGTAGGCAACCCAGATCATATAATCCATAACAAACATCTCTTTATAGCTGTTTTTAGCTCTTTGAAGCGACAGCTTAACTCTCTCTTTCGCCTCAGCGGAGAGCTCATGATTCTTGCGGTAGAACTGCGCATAATCGAAGAATTCGCTGGTAAGGGAAGGATCCGAAACGTCGTTCCACCTTGCGCCCTGAACCCTCTTGCACATCTCCCATCTGTAATCTCCGCACATATGCAGAACCTGGGCTTTCATATCCTCCAAGTCAAACACGGGAAGAAGGAACCTGGCATGAGTATTTCTCACGCGTCCCTGAATCTCCTGCCACATCTGACCTCTCGTTCCGACATTGGGAAGAAGGATGATATCCGGCAAAACTTCGGTTCCTATATACTCTCCTTTGATTCCTATAGCTTCGTTGGAATACAGATTGTCCCTGTAGAAAAGCTGGAAATCAATGGATCTGATGTTTTCAATAACAGCCGTAGCAAGCCCGGATGTAACAAGGTTATCGGAAAGCTTTCTCACAACATTCACACTGTTAAACACAGGACAGAATATCGTTATAAGTCCGAATGTAACTTTGTTCGCGGACATAAACATATTCTTAAGCTCGTACTTGACCATTGCCACACGGTCATTCATAAGCTTCTTTTCTTCTTCGGCCGTGATCTGGTTTTTAACCTTACGCTCGTGTACGTAGGCTTCATAATCCACATCGAACTCGTTTTTGCTGGGGAGCCTTTCTCCGGAGTAAATAGCCTCAAGCCACTCAAAGAAATTAAACACTCCTTTTGAAGGATCGGTATACCCGCTTCCCGCCTTTTCGTAAAGATACATAAGGTCACTCTTTGTACAGAGCTCTTCGTCCATATATCCGAATTCAAGGAACATTCTGACGGGCTTGGGCGGAACCTTAAATCCCGTCAAAACCTTTAAAGCAACCGCTTCATAAATCTTGTAGAAGTAGTTTGAAATATCAAGTCTTATATGTCTTGCGGCATCATCCTGACTTCTCGGATCCGAGAGATTTCTGTAGGAAATGATAAGTGATTTAAAGTCGTTATGAGTCTTTTCATCAACTTCCGCGTAATCGAGGATCTTGTCAACGGAATCTTCAAGCTCCGCAAAAACGGCCGCCTCATCTTCGGTGTTGTCAGCTTTTAGTTTGGTACGCTCAACCTTCATATCAAAGGCAGAAGTGCGTTCAAAGTATCTGTTGGGATTGATATAATTTTTCTTGTTAAGGAACTCCTCCAAAGAGCGTATCTTTGAAAGGATACTGTCCGAAACAGAGGCAAAGGCGGAATTCAAGAAGCTTCCCGTAAGGATTCCGTAAAGGTCGCTTGTTTCATCCTCCAAAAGAAGCTGCCCTATCTCCGAAAGATAAATAAACACCTTTTTAGAACCAAGGGTTATTCCTCTTGCGTCCCTTGCCATCTTTTGAATAAAGATATCAAGAAACTCCGGCGAAACTTTTCTTCCGTCGGAAATAAGATTCGAAAACTCGCTATAATATCCGCTTAAACTGTCGCTTACTCCGGAGTCGTCGATAAATCTGCCCTTTCTTTCAAGCTCTGAAAAAGGAGCAGGCGCAGTTCCCACCTTGGCGCAAAGATCGGTATAAAACTTATATGTATCCTCAGCGAGTGAATAAAGTTCATCCGTATCTTCTCTGACAAGCATATACTGAGAAACGCACTCAAGTATCTGCCTGATTGAGCTTCTGTAAAGATATGCCGAGAAATCATTCTTTTTCTCTATCATCGAGTATAAACTTTCGGCGGGTATGGGAATCAGAGTAGTATCCGTAACAGCCATATAGTTTAAAAAATGAGCATCGAAGCCCACTTCAAGCGCTCCGATCACATCTCCCTTTGAAAGGGAAATCTTGATGCCCGGAGCCTGAGCTGAAACGGTACCTTCCGAAATAAGATAAAGCTCATCGTTGTTGGATGCCGAGCCGGCAATGATATCGTTTTGCAAGACATTTTTAGAAGCCATAATCCATTCCTTTTAAGCGAATAGGTAAACCTTTAAACGTTTCGGGAAAGTGATTTAACACCCTCATAGATTCAAAAAGCCCAAGTGTCTTAAACACTTGGGCTTATGACTATTTTATAATACTACTAAATAAATAAAATATCAAACGTAATTATCTCTGTACGCGAGCGCCTGCGCCACCCATAAGAGCTTCAACTTCTTTCTTGGAAGCCATGGTGGTATCACCGGGTGTTGTCATAGCAAGAGCACCGTGTGCAGCGCCGTATTCAACGGCAAGCTTTGCATCGCCGGTTGTCATAAGACCGTAAACAAGTCCTGACGCGAATGAATCTCCTCCGCCTACACGGTCCATGATCTCAAGTCCGTCATACTGCTTAGCCTTGTAGATCTCTCCGTCAGCCCAGCAGATAGCGCTCCAGTCGTTAACGGTAGCGGTCTTAACCTGACGAAGGGTGGTAGCTACAGCCTTAAAGTTAGGATAAGTCTTTGCAGCTTCGTTGATCATCTTCTTGTAACCGTCAAGGTTAAGAGTCTTAAGATTTGCATCGTTGCCTTCGATCTCAAATCCGAGGCATGCGGTGAAGTCTTCCTCGTTTCCAATCATAACGTCAACGTACTTGGCGATTTCCTTGTTAACTTCCTGAGCCTTTGCCTGTCCGCCGATTGCACTCCACATTGAAGGACGATAGTTAAGGTCGTAAGAAACTACAGTGCCATACTTCTTAGCGGTCTTGATAGCTGCAAGAACGGTCTCGCAAGACTGTTCTGAAAGAGCCGCATAGATTCCGCCGGTGTGAAGCCATCTAACGCCGAGCTCACCAAAGATATGATCGAATTCAAAATCAGCGGGAGTAGCCTTTGAAATAGCGGTGTTTGCTCTGTCTGAGCATCCAACGGCGCCTCTGATACCGAATCCGCGCTCTGTAAAGTTAAGACCGTTTCTGCAAACGCGTCCGATTCCGTCGGTAGGCATCCACTTGATAAGAGAAGTATCAACACCGCCCTGAAGAATGAAATCCTCCATAAGCTTACCGATCTCGTTATCGGCAAAAGCAGTGATGACACCGGTCTTTAAACCGAAGCATCTGCGGAGTCCTCTTACTACATTATACTCTCCGCCGCCTTCCCATGCTCTGAAAGAGCGGGCTGTACGAATTCTTCCCTCGCCGGGATCGAGTCTGAGCATTACTTCGCCGAGAGATACGGCGTCATACATGCATTCATTTGCGGGTCTTAAATTTAAATCCATTTTGTTTCTCCTTTTAAAAAATCAAATATATGTGATCAGATTTATCTTGTCTTAAGCATATCAAACTTAAAATATCTTACAGCGTTGTTAAATGATATGTTCTTAACGATCTCTCCAAGGATGTCGTAATCCTCGGGGAACTCTCCGTTGTCAACCCAGTTACCTAAAAGGTTGCAGAGGATACGTCTGAAGTATTCATGACGTGTGTAGGAAAGGAAGCTTCTTGAGTCGGTAAGCATTCCCACAAATCCGGAAAGATTTCCGAGGTTTGCAAGAGAAGTCATCTGATCTTGCATACCTACTTTATGGTCATTGAACCACCATGCGCTTCCCTGCTGAATCTTGGCAACAGCGTCGGAATTCTGGAAGCATCCGAGGATGGTTCCGATGGCCTGGTTGTCGTTAGGATTAAGGCTGTAAAGGATTGTTCTGGGAAGAGAATCCTTTTCGATAAGATTGTTTAAAAAGTCAGCGGTCTGAGCTGAAGGAGCATAGTTGTTGATGCAATCATATCCGGTATCGGGACCGAGCTTTGCATACATAACCTTATTGTTGTCTCTCTTGCATCCGTAGTGAAGCTGCATAACCCATCCGCGCTTTGTATACTCGCCTGCAACAAAAGTCATAAATGCGGTCTTGAACTTCATCTCTTCGCTTCTGGAAATAGGATCCTTGACAAGAGCTTTTCTAAAGATTGCCTCAAGCTCGTCATCGGAAGCGCTCTCAAACATAACATACTCAAGAGCATGGTCGGAAACGTTGCATCCGTTCTCTGCAAAGAAATCCATTCTCTTAACAAGGGCTTCCTTTAAGTCTGCAAAAGAACGAATTGTTACACCGCTTACTTCAGAAAGCTTTTTAATATATTCAGCATAATCGGGCTTTTCAAGGTTCATCGCCTTGTCGGGTCTCCATGCGGGAAGAACAGTTACATCAAAGCTCTTGTCTTCCTTGATTACGCGGTGCCACTCAAGGCTGTCAATAGGATCGTCAGTTGTGCAGATAAGTTCAACGCCTGACTGTTTGATGATGTTTCTGACCGACATTGAAGGCTCAGCAAGCTTTTTGTTGCAAATCTCCCAAACTTCCTCAGCAGTCTTTGAAGAAAGAGCGCCGTGATATCCAAAATATCTCTGAAGCTCAAGATGTGACCAATGATAAAGAGGATTACCGATAGCCTTTCCGAGGCACTCAGCCCACTTTAAGAATTTCTCCTTGTCGGAAGCTTCTCCGGTAATATAATACTCGTCTACACCGCAGGATCTCATAAAGCGCCACTTGTAGTGATCGCCTCCGAGCCAAACCTGAGTAATATTCTCAAACTGTCTGTCCTGGGCAATCTCCTGTGGATTGATATGGCAGTGGTAGTCGAGAATGGGCATTTTTTCTGCATAATCATGAAAAAGCTTTTTAGCTACATCTGTCTGAAGCAGAAAATCTTCATCCATAAATGCCTTCATTTTCATTTCTCCTCTCTTATTTAACACTATATAGGCTTTTAGCCTTTAACGCTTAAAGCGTAACTCCTTTTTTAAAGATCGCCATGTCGTGGAAACCGGCTTTTTCGGAAGCGACCTTTTCTCCGGATGCGACTTTTATGACAAAATCAAAGAAACGTTTTGACGTCTCATCCATATCCTCATCCTCCACAAGTACTCCGGCGTTAAAGTCGATCCAATTGCTCTTTTTAGAAGCAAGGCGTGAGTTTGTGGAGATTTTCATAGTAGGTACGGGGCAGGCAAAAGGCGTACCGCGACCTGTGGTAAACAAAACAATATGCGCTCCGCTGGCAGCAAGGGCCGTAGCCGCAACAAGATCGTTGCCGGGAGCGGAAAGAAGGTTAAGTCCCGGAGTACTTACCTGCTCGCTGTACTTAAGAACTCCCTTTACAGGGCTGCTTCCCGACTTTTGGGTGCATCCCAAGGACTTATCCTCAAGGGTTGAAATACCGCCCTTTTTATTACCCGGTGAAGGGTTCTCGTAAATTGTCTGGTTATTGTCTTTAAAGTACTGTTTAAAGTCGTTGATAAGGCTGACCGTCTTATCAAAAAGCTCTCTGCTTTCACAGCGGTTCATAAGGATCGTTTCGGCTCCGAACATCTCGGGAACCTCTGTAAGGATTGTTGTACCGCCCATAGAAGTAAGCATATCGGAGAATTTACCGACAAGAGGATTAGCGGTAATTCCGGAGAATCCGTCGCTTCCTCCGCACTTCATTCCGATTATCAGCTTAGAAGCCGGGATTGGCTCTCTTGAAAAGCCCGATGCATACTCAATAAGCTCCCTGACAAGCTCTGCGGCATCTTCCATCTCATCATCGGATTCCTGACAGACAAGGAACTTTACTCTGTCTTTATTGTAATCCCCGATATAGGATTTCAGTACATCGATATTACTGTTTTCACATCCCAGCCCAAGGACAAGTACGCCGCCTGCGTTGGGATGGTTTATAAGATCGGCAAGAATCTCTCTGGTATTTTCCTGATCGTCGCCCATCTGAGAGCATCCGTAAGGATGAGGGAAGGCGATGACTTCCTCAACTCTCGATCTGATAATATCGCTCATACCGGCAAGCTCGGCATTTGCCTTATTTGCAATTGCCGTAGCGATATTGTTTACACACCCTACGGTAGGTATGATCCAGATTTCGTTTCTTACGGCTACCTTTCCGTCGGGCCTTTTATATCCCATAAAGGTAACTTCCGTAGATCTCTTTACAGGAACGCTAACAGGCTCGTAGGTATAATCAAGAATCTCGCCGAGAGCCGTCCCAAGATTGTGGGTGTGAATCCACTCTCCGGCCTTAATATCCTCTTTTGCGTTTCCGATCCTGTAGCCGTACTTGATAACAGGCTCTCCCTTTTGTATATCCTTAAGAGCCATTTTATGTCCGGCAGGGATCTCGCTTACAGCGCTTACCCCCTCTAAAGTCATACCGGGGGTAATATCGCTCAAAGCCACAACAACATTATCATTTTCATTAATTTTTATGTATGTTTTCATCTATCTTCCTCAAAAAAGGATAATCAGTTTGACTTATGCAAAATACTTTTCCATAGTCTTTCTCATTCCGATCTCGCGGATTGAGGTTATGTATTCACAGATGCAATCCGTAAGTCCGTCAATCTTTGAAAGATCCTGTCCCCAGAAATCTTCGTTTGAAAGGACAGCCTTTGTAAATTCAAGAGGCTCCTTTGAGCTGTTTGCCGCAAAGAATTCAAGTACCGACATATCGTCAAGTATCTGGTACTCTTCCTCTCCTCTGTGTCCGATAAGGGCCTTGTCTCTGATCTCGCTTCCGGTATAGAAAGCCATAAGAGCGGCAATGGAGAAAGTAAGGTGCGAAGGAAGCTTTCCTTCGTTCTTAACATAGTCAAGGAAGCTGGGCATACATCTCGCACGCCACTTTGAAACGGAATTAAGGGCGATTGAAAGATGTGCATGCTTAACATAAGGATTGTTGAATCTTGCAAGTACCGCATCCGCAAACTCAAGAAGGTCAGCCTTAGGAAGGGTAAGTGTAGGAATAACCTCGTCAAACAAAGTTCCCTTTATAAACTTAAGAATAAGCTCGTCGTTCATAGACTGGAGCACAATGTCATTTCCGCAAAGGTAAGATGCAAGAACGAAAGAAGTATGAGCTCCGTTAAGGATACGAACCTTTCTTTGTTTATAAGGATGATGGTCAGGAGTATAGATAACGGGAAGTCCCGCAGCGGGTAAAGGAAGCTCATCGGAAAGATCCTTGGGGCTCTCGATAACCCAGAGCGCAAAAGGCTCGCCCGTTACGATAAGCTCATCCTTGTAACCGAATTCCTTGCAAAGTTCATCCGCTTCGTCTCTGGGATATCCGGTAACGATACGGTCAACAAGCGTTGAAGTAAAGATACAAGCTTCATTAAGCCAATCTACGAATTCTTTTTCAAGCTTCCAGTTTTCTGCCTGCTTTAAAACACACTCTTTTAAGTGAAGTCCGTTGTCATCGATAAGTTCCACGGGGAGCATAATAAGTCCCTTAGATCTGTCGCCGTTAAAAGCTTTAAATCTCTCATATAAAAACTTTGCAAGCTTTCCGGGATAGCTCTTGGGGGGATTTAAAGAGATTGAGTCAGTCTCATCGTAAACGATACCCGCCTCGGTTGTATTTGAAACAATAAATCTTAAAGTATCAAGCTTTGCATACTCCGCATACTTTTCATATTCGGTGTAGGCATCTACCGCATCTGCTACGCTTGTAACGATACGATTGATCTTTTTGGGCTCTCCGTCAACACGTCCGCGGAGCTGAACGGTGTACTGACACTCCTGGTTGTGGAATCTGTCGAGGTTGCCGAATTCGATAGGCTTTACAAGAACAACATCTCCGTCAAACTTGCCCTGTTCATTGGCAATATCGATCATATAATCCACAAAAGCACGAAGGAAATTTCCTTCTCCGAACTGAAGAACCTTAACAGGTCTTTCCTTTTTGCCGGTCATCTTCCTAGAAATAATATCCATTTGATACCCCTTTTCAATGTAAAAAAATACTGTTGGCTCACTTTCTATGTAAGCGTTTACATTTACAATTTTACACTATTTTGAAATTTAGTCAATGATGTATTTCAATCTTGTTATTTATTTCAAAAACGGAAGAGCTTTTTTGTTTATATTCTACAATGAAATAAAGACTATTTCTATACTAAAAAGCTTAGAATCTCGTTGAAAATATATACAAATGATTGTATAATGTAAAAGAAATGTAAGTATTTACATTTCTATTTTCTGTCCGGAGGTCCGACATGTCACTGACTATTTACGATATTTCTGAAAAAGCGGGAGTTTCTATCGCTACCGTTTCAAGAGTTTTAAACGGGAGTTCAAAGGTTAAAGAATCCACAAGACAAAAGATCATGGATATCATTGACGAATACGGATACACTCCAAACTCTTCCGCACGTGCCATGGGACTTAAATCAATGCAGACGATCGGTATTCTTTGTGCCGACTCCTCAGATATTTTCCTCGCCAAAGCGGTTTACTATCTTGAGCAAAACCTGCAGTCCGCCGGATACGAAGCTCTTCTTTGCTGTACCGGTTACAACCTTGACGCAAAGAAAAACTACGTAAACCTCATCCTTTCCAAAAAAGTTGACGGGCTTATACTTGTCGGATCCAATTTCATCGGTGAGGTTGAAACCGAAAACCAATATATTATCGACAGTTCTTCAAAAGTGCCCGTTATGATACTTAACGCTTCATATCACCACGATAACGTTTACAGTATCCTTTGCGATGATATGAACTCTATGTACCGCGCCGCTACCGAGATGTACGAATCCGGGATCCACGATATCCTGTATCTATACAATTCCCTCTCCTACAGCGGACGCAAGAAATTAGACGGTTTCCGTATGGCTATGCAAAGCCAGAAAGAGCCCGGATACGAGGATCTTATCTGCCGTGTACCCGAAGATATTTCAAGCCTTGAAAACGTTGCGGATTTTATATCAGATTATGCGAAGGCGGGACATACCTTCCATGGTGTGATCGCTGCGGATGACGAGCTTGGAATTGCGGCTGTTAAATATGCCCAAAAGCACAGCCTCTCCGTACCGGAAGACCTTTCCATCATCGGCTACAACAACTCTATTCTTACCGGTTGCTGTACCCCCGAACTAACATCTATAGATAACCAATTGGAAATTCAGACAAGATGCCTTGTAAAGACTCTTATCGGCGTCCTAAACGGTCAGGAAATGCCTCAAAAGACAGTCTTTTCGGGCACAATGGTAAAAAGAAAGACTACGAATTTCTAACAGTTTGAATTACTAAGATTAAACCCTTCAACAGTTCCCAAAATAGGAAAACGGCGGCAGATTCTTCTGTCGCCGTTTTCCTATTATTTGGCTATGAGACATTTTTTAGACCTGAGTTTAAGAGGATCATCCCTCGATCATAATGCACTTCTTTGCGGGAATTGCATTAGCTTCTTTCTTGGGAACGTTAAGTTTAAGAACACCGTTCTCAAACTTAGCCTTGATATCTTCTTCCGTAAGCTGCTCACCGACGTAGAAGCTACGCTGCATAGCGCCGGAGTAACGCTCCTGTCTGATTACTTTACCTTTCTTATCCTTTTCGTCTTTATCAAGACCCTTGGCAGCCGATACGGTAAGGTAACCATTGTCAAGTGAAAGATTAATCTCCTCTTTCTTGAATCCGGGAAGATCGATATCTACCTCGTACTCACCTTCTTTTTCATGCACATCGGTCTTCATAACATGAGCCGCATGCTTTCCGTAGAGCTTCTTGTCCACGTCTTCGAACTCCCTTCCGAAGGTCGGAAAATCGAAGTTCATAAGGTCATCAAACAAACTGTCATTAAATAAACTTGGATACAACATAGGTCATTCCTCCTTTCGCACTGCAATCTGCAGGCGCTTAAATATATTGTTTCCAAGCAAGGGATCGGATAAAGCTTTAAGTCTTCCTTTATCTTAAAACTTATCTCCTTTCCTTTGTTCTACTTGTGTTATAACACTCATTATTAGCACTGTCAAGAGGTGAGTGCTAATTAAATTATAAACATTTTATAAACTAATACAGTTTGTTTTTTATTTCTTCTATAAGAACGTCATATTCATGGCAGTTATATTCTTTGCATCTTTCTTCCAAAAGCTCAAGCTTACTTCTTGCGTTGTCGTAGTAAGGATTGTCCGGCGCAGCATCCACCGGAATAAGCTCTACCGATTCTCTTGCCATACTTGCAAGAAGACTCGTCAGCTGCCCTGAAATATCCTCATCCGTATCCATACCTAAAGATACTATCTGAGGAACGAATCCCAAGGTTGCGGCAGTGTACGCGCCGCCCCTGAATCTTCCGGTATTAGATTTGTTTATAAGTCTTGAATTGATCTTGTTTGTAAGATAAACAATAACAAGCTCCCTGTCGGGATCTATGATGGCGATGGTTCCCGTCCAGCCCTGGTGCCCGAAGGTATTGTTTCCGGACTGGGTTCCGAAAAATCCGACTCTTTGGAACTCTCCTTCTCGCCACCAGCCAAGCCCCCAGGCCGCTCCGTCTTCGGATTTTGGCGCGGTAAAAAGATCAATACAGGCTCTTGAAAAGAATCTGTTTTCTCCGTAACCGCCGGTTAGCATCGCAGAAAAGAGCTTTGCAAGATCGCCTGCGTTTGAAAAAAGACCCGCATGTCCCGATACACCGCCCATACTGTAGTATGCCTTTTCGTCGTGCACCTGTCCCTGCAAAGTATAAGTGCGCACCCCGGGGAAGTCTATACTTCCGTCCCTTGTATTTCCGCTAAGCTCCGTCGCGGCGCAGTCGGAAGTTTTAAATCCGTTTTCAAGAGGATTATAGGTTATGTGGCTAAGTCCCATCGGTTCCCAGAAATTCTCTTTAAGGTAAGTATTTAAATCCTGTCCCGAAATGCTCTCAACCAAAAATCCAAGGAGCATATAATCCACATCAGAGTAAAGGGTTTTCGTCCCCGGCTCGTACATAAGAGGTGTTTTGCAAATAGAATTAAAGGTTTCGGCCTTTGTCTTTTCTCCTTCTCCGCAACCGGAATAAAGAAGATTTGCCCCGAGGGAAGAATAAGCGTTAGCGCCTATATCCACGCTTGGATTAAAGTATTTCGGATCCGCGGGGAATCCGGCCTGATGGCACAAAACATCCCTTACCGTCAGATTCGCTTTCCACTTAATCTGTTCCTCATCGGATACAGCGTCGTACCCCTTGTATTTGAAATTGATAACCTTCTCGTAAAACTCAGGTCCGATATGATCGGATATTTTATCGTCTACCCGTAAAGTGCCATCGGTTACCATCTTCTGTATTGCAAAGTTTACACCCGCCATTTTGGTAATGGAAGCAAGGTCGTAGAGAGTATCGTTATCTACAGCTTCTCTTTCCGCTATAGCTGTCCCGTCCGGAAGATATGAATTCTTAGCTCCCCATGCATTTTGGTAAACCAATCTGCCGTTTCTAATGATAGCAAGCTGAGAGCTGGTAAAGCCGTGCTCTACGTCTGACTCAATGATATCCGAGATAAGATCAAGCGCCTGCTCGGAGATACCTACATCTTTTGGCGTTCCATCAATAACCACCGGATACGGAATAAGGACTCTTACTTTTGTTTCTCCGTCAAAAGGCGTAACATTTGAAATCTGAACAGTATTTCTTCCGTTTAAAGCCACATCGGAAAAATCCGCCTCGTAGCAGTTTCCGCCCTTTACCTTAGATACATCCGCCTTTACAGAATTGATATAAAGTTCAAAGCTCTCAACTTTCTCGTCCGGGATCAGATAAATCTTTCCCTGTCCGCTGAAAAAGTCAAAGCTCATCATATCATTTAAAGCAAGCGTATCATCGGCAAAGCCTCTCCACTCGGGGAAAGAAAAATCCGCTTGAAAACTTCCGCCCGGAAGCGAAGAAAGTAAAATCGGGATTTCTTTATTCTCTTCTGTTTTAATTTCACCATCCGGGCCGGTCTCACTCCCTGCTCCTGTTTCGGCAGATTCGCCTAAAGCACCTTCATCTTCAGATGCAGCATCCGCAATATCCGAAGGTTCGCAGCCTTCCATCTCTTCGCTGTCCCTACCTATTATAGATAAGATATTAGATACTTCTTCCCCCTCTTTAGCTGCATCATTACCGCCGTTTAATCCCGCGCAGCCCGAAATGGTAATGGCTCCGGTAAGAAGAAAACCGAAAAAACATTTTGAAAAGTTTCTTTTCATTAATCCGCATCCTCATATAATAAATACTCTGATCTCCGGCTCTTAAATTCCTTTATTTCCGCCGTCCAGGACTCTTCTATCTCTCTTGCGTATCTTCCTTCTTCTATCATTTTCCTGACTTCGTCCGTACCGAAGAGCAGGTCTATCCAATAATGTCCGTTTGCATCAGGCTTTCCAAAGAAGCTTCCATCGGGATTGATCTCTTTATATTTTGTATAACAGTCAATAAGATAATCCAGATTAATGCCCTCAGTTCGTATTGTATGAAGGCTCAGACTGCTTAAGTCTCTTCCAAAGCATTCCCGGCCCATATACTGAGGGTTCTTTGCTCCCTCGTTATTTCCCGGAGTAAATACAAAGTCATAACCGTCGGCATTTTCAAATTCAGGGCTTCCGTATATTTCAAAAGGATTATCCGTTCCCCTTCCGACAGATACTACAGTGTTTTCAAAGTAGCATAAAGAAGAATACAGATATATTGCTCTCATACTTCTTAGATTGGGAGACGGATTATTTACAAGCCTGTAAAAATCCTTATGGGAATAGTTTTCGCAAGGTACTACAGTAAGGGCACAAGTTCTCTCTTCGGGAAGCCATCCTTCACCGTTTATCATAAGGGCCAGCTCTCCGAGGGTCATTCCGTGAACCGTAGTTATAGGAAGGCTACCGACCCCCGATTTAAACCCGTCTTTTAATATTGGTCCGTCAACATAAAAGCCGTTGGGATTCGGCCTGTCAAGAATGATGATTTCTTTCTCATACTGCGCACAGGCGTCCATCAGCTTACACATAGTAATATAGTATGTGTAAAACCTAAGACCCACATCCTGAATATCCACAACAAGTGTATCAAACCTTGACATATTATCGGCCGAAAGAGCCGAAGAGCTGCCGCCATATAAAGAGACAATGGTTACTCCGGTCTTTTCATCTATGCCGTCAGATACGCTTTCTCCCGCATCCGCATTTCCTCTGAAACCATGTTCCGGGCTAAAGATTAGGCTGACACTTATTCCGCTTTCTATAAGTCCGTCAACGATATGTATATTTTTATCGGTATCGTCTCCGACTATTCCGGTGTTGTTGGAAAAAACAGCAACATTCTTTCCGGTAAGCAAAGGAATGTAGATATCAGTCCTCTCGTCTCCAAGGATAATATCCGTACGATATCCTTCCCGGTCAAGCTGCGGGGCAATGTTAGTTTCTTCCTCTAAAGCTGCAGCGTATGTTTCGTCTCCGGATTGCTCGCTGTTTTCCTCTCCGGAATCTTCAGAAGACTCCTCTATCTTTTCGGCTATAACCGAAGCGTTTAACCTCTCTTCCGATTCATTACCGGATTCTTTAGATAATCTTCCGCACCCTGTCTGCGTAAGCATCAAAACCAAAGCAAGATCTAAAACCGCAACAGCCTTTATTCTTTTTTTAAGTTTATTTTTTCTTAGATTTAACATTTAACTAAAAAGTTACTGTCTCCGGGGCTCCGGTAAATGAGCTGAAAGTAGCGACAGCCGACTTAAAGTACAAAACTTCCGTATTGTCATCATCAGCTGAATACATTCCCTGAAGCGAAGGATATGCCTCAAGCATCGAAACCTTAGCTTCACGTCTGTCATCGCTTACAAGCTCTCCGGCTACTCTAAGCCATACGCCATCCTTAAAAGCGCAGATCTCAACCTTTGGATTGGCATGAATCTGCTTTGATACGTCCTTTTTCTTTCCGGTCTGAATATATAACTTTCCTTCAAACACATTAACCGTACCGAAGGGTCTTACTCTGGGCTGGTCTCCGTCTACGGTTGCAAGGTAGTAGGTTCCGGCTTCCTTTAAAAACTTAGCAACTCTATCCATTTTAATACCTCCTTTAATGAACACAGTTAAATACTATTTGCCTACAATTATAGCATTTTTAAATCCATCTATGATATTATATTTTTGCTATAAGCCTATTAATACTTTTAGCAATAGATGATTTGTTTTATATATAGGGAGATTTTTTAATGATTGAGTTTCTTGTTGACAAAAATGTACAGATAAACGATACAACCTTTAATACTTTAACGGACGCTATAAACGCCCTTCCTGAGAAGTATGAAAGTGCCAGAATCCTTGTTTCCCCCGGCTCTTATTACGAAAAAATAGAGCTTCGAAAAGGTAATCTTACAATCGAAGGCCTTGGAAAAGCACCCTCAGACACTGTAATTTACTACGACGATTTTGCCAGAAAGGATATGCCTGACGGAAGTAAATACGGAACCTTCCGCTCCTATTCTTTTTTCATTGATGCAAATAATGTAACCCTTAAAAACCTTACTATCTCAAATACATCGGGTCCTGAAAACGAAGCCTGGCAGGCCATCGCCCTCTATGCCGACGGCGATAACCTTTTGTTTGAAAATATCCGCCTTTTGGGGCACCAGGATACCCTTTTTACCGGCCCTCTTCCTCCAAAGGAAGTTCAGCCCGGCGGCTTTATCGGTCCGAAGCAGTTTGACCCGAGAATAAACGGAACCCACCTCTATAAAAACTGCTATATCTGCGGAAACGTGGATTTTATTTTCGGAAGCGCTACGGCTGTCTTTGAAGGATGTGAAATCGAGTCTATCCCAAGAAGCGGTGCGGATAAAGACGTACAGGGGTATGTTACCGCTGCGTCAACCCCCGAAGGTCAGGATGAAGGATATACCTTTAGAAATTGCAGATTTGTTTCCGCGGATTGTCCTGAGGCTTCCGTATATCTTGGACGCCCCTGGAGAGAATACGCGAAGGCTATCTTTATTAGCTGCGAGATCGGAAATCATATAAAAGGCGAAGGCTTCCACGACTGGAATAAACCGCTGGCTCATGAAACTTCATATTATGCCGTAAGAGACTGTCACCGCCCTGACGGATCAATATATACTCCTGCCGCAAACTTTGTTAAGCCCTAAACATATTGTCATATATCCTTTGGATATATTCTCTTGCGCTTACAGCATTCTCCGGTACGGTATTTTCGAGAGTCGCGTGCATAAAAGGCTTCTTTTCTTTTACGAACCGAAGGATATTTTCATAGTTCATCTCTCCCGTCCCGCAGGCAACGGATTTAAGGCCCCCATTTTCCACAACAAAGTCTTTCAGATGGAGCATCGCTATATCATCTCCTAAAAGCTCTATAGCTTCAGCAAAGATCTCCTCGCGATTTTCGTAATTGCTTATATCGAGCAGATTAACGGGATCAAAGATTATCTGAAGGTTAGGAGATCCGATTTCATCAAGAACTTTTCTCGCTCTCTTAGGATTACAAACGATATGTTTATAAACAGGCTCGATTGCGAAGATCACTCCGAAATCCTCGGCGCATTTAATGGCGGGCTTAACTCTCTCGATAAAGATCTTAAGAGCTTCTTCAGAGTGGTTACGCTCTTCAAATTTATAATCTTCATTAACCGCTCCCGTTTCGGTTCCCACAACGCCGGCTCCGAGAAGCGCAGCAAACCTGATATTTGAAAAATATCTTGCATAGGTTTTCTTCATAGCCTCTTCATTAGGATTTGCAAGATTAAGATAGCATCCAAGTACGGCGATATCCTGGTCATACTTTGCAAAAAGCTTTCTAAGGTGCATCGCAAGGCCCGGGGTAAGAGATGCATTGTCCGTAGGAAACTCGCTTATTACCTTTGACAGAGCAAGATGTCCGCATTTAAAGCCCTGCTCCTTAGCTATCTGAAGCCTCTCCTCTAAGGGAGCTTTTTTAATATCATGTAATCTGATTCCAAGCTGCATATTTTATCCTCTTATCCTGCGAATCTCTGTATATGCCAAAAGGTAGGGTCCGACGCCCTTTGCGTCATCTTTTACAACAGGCTCCGACATATAATAATCGTAAGTTCCGGGGCGTTTTGCATCTCCTCCGAGTCCCGCTACCAGGCAGATTCCGTCCATATGAAGCTCGCCGTTTTCGTCAACATTAAGCTTGTTATGGGTAACCCCGTCAAAGGCCTTTTCTCCGTACTTTCTGTACTCTTCGGGAAGAACTCCGAGTCTTACTCCCTTAAGGATAGCGTAAGCAAGGATGGAGGATCCGCTGGTCTCAAGATAGTTTTTATCCATCCCTCCGAAATTAACAACCTGATACCACATTCCGGTCTCTTTATCCTGATATTTTATCATCGCTTCCACAAGCTCAGTCAGAGCCTTTTTAAGGAAATCTCTGATCTCTGTTACATCCTTGTCTATCTTGTCGTATGTATCCAAAAGAGCCATAGAGTACCAGCCGATCGCTCTGAGCCAGACATTTTGAGAAAGACCGGTTACCTTGTCACACCAAAAGATCTCCCTTGACTCATCGTAAGCATGATAATAAAGTCCGTTTAAAGGATTTCGCATTATACGATATACATTTTTAAACTGATTAAAGATATCGCTGTAATGCTCTTTATTTCCGTATCTTGTGTCATACTCTGCGTAAAAAGGTTGTCCCATATAAAGGCCGTCAAGCCAGACCTGGTTGGGATAAATCTTTTTATGCCAGAAATTGCCCTCCTTTGTACGGGGCATCTTTTCAATCTGTGAATAGATGAGGTCGATGGCCTTACGATATTTTTCCTTTCCGGTAATATCGTAGAGTTCAAATAAAGTCTTTCCTGCGTTTACATTATCGATATTGAGATCGTCTACATTATATCCGGCAATTATACCGTTATCATCAACCTTTGCATCGACAAAGCCGTCTGCAAAATCAAGATACTTTTTATCTCCGGTAATTGAATACATCTCAAGGATTGCCTTTATCATACATCCGTCGACATAATTCCATTTAGACTTTTTCCCCTTACGGATATTCTCAATATTCCACATCGGAAAGTCCGGCGTGCTTTTATCCATAAGCATCTGTATATAGTTTTCTATCTTATCCATACTCTCTCCTTAAATCAAGATGCAAGTTCCCTTTGATCTCAGCCTTTATTAAGTTCGTCAACGCATTCGGTAACAACGGCTTCTCCGACATTTCCCGAAATACTTACATGGTCCAAAGTAACTCTTTTAACGTTTCTGATAAAGATTCCATGAAGCGAGCATTTTTCAACGCCGTTTGACATAGCGGGTACATCACACTTGGGATTATCCGCGTAAGAAACGTCGATATGTCGCATAATAAGCTCTTCAATCTTGGCCTCGGGGAGTCCCTCGATATAAGCCGCAGCCACGTGGCAGTTAACGGCTTCTATATCTTCGAATTCAAGTCTTCTTATAAGCGGAGTTCTCTCGTCCGCAGGGAAAAACTCTCTGCTCTGTACATAATCCGTCTTGCCGTCGGGATCGCAAAAATAAAAACTGTTAACAACAAAAGGTGTCATAACATGATCCATTTTGATGTTTCTGAAGATGATCCTGTCAAGGACGGCGTCTCTTCCTCTTCCGCGCCTTGTCTTTATTCTGAGACCTCTGTCGGTATTTACAAAGTCACAGTCTTCTACAGTAAGGTTCTTAACACCTCCTGCCATCTCGGAACCGATGGTTACAGCTCCGTGTCCGTTTTGCATAAGGCAGTTATGAACTCTGATACTCTCCGAGGGCTTCTTGAACTTTTTGCCCATATAGATCTTGCCCGCTTTAACAGCGATACAGTCGTCTCCGAGAGAGAATTCAACTCCGGCTATCTCTATATTTCTGCAGCTTTCGGGATCGAGTCCGTCTGTGTTGGGCGAGTTAAAAGGATTGTTTATATTGATATTGTAAAATCCAAGGTCCTCGCTGAAGAAAGGATGTATCGTCCACGAAGGCGAATTCTTTAAAGTAACTCCCTGAAGATAAACCCTCTTAGAATCCTTTATAAAGAAAAGTCTGGGGCGATAAGCCATATTCATAACCTTCGGTTCGTGCCACCAGTTATCAAAATCGGCCGCTCCGTCAATTACGCCTTCTCCGTAGATACTTACATTTTTAACGCCTATACCGCAGATTATCGCGGAAAACATAGGTAAGGGATTTCCCTCCCAGGTACCTAAATTATATTCATTGTTTCCATCCGCAGAAGGTAAAACACCGGGGAAGATTCCGTGGCCTGCCCTCTCGGGGATTGCCTTTAAAACAGCGCCCTTTTGAAGTTCGATATTTACGCCGCTTTTAAGGAAAAGTCCGATAATCCTATACTCTCCGGCGGGGATAACAACTCTTCCTCCTTCGGGGCAGGCGTATATTGCGCTCTGAATAGGATGGGTATCGTCTGCTTTTCCGTCTCCCACAGCGCCAAAATCCGTTGCAAGAAGAGTGTAGCTCTCTTCGGCGGTTCTAAACTTAAGCTTTCCCGCAGCGGAGCTGTCCTTATTTATAACGATAATCTCGTACTCTCTGCCCGGCAAAAGATCAAAGAAACTCTTTATGACTGTTTCTCCCGCATCTACTTCTTTTCCGTTTAAGAAGACAGTCATCTTACTGTCTGTTTTAAATTTTCCGCATCCGCAAAGCTCTATTGTTGCGCTTCTTGAGGTCACATACAAAAGCTTAAGAGTTATCTCTTTGGCGTCCACCTGAATCTCAGTATTTTCTACGGAAGTCTCGGTAAACCATTCTCTTAAGAGGAAATGCTTTTCTACTCCGAAGGAAACAAGATTCTCCCAGCCGGCGGACAAAAGATAATCGCTGTATTCATTGCTCTTTGAAAGCTCATATATCGACTTTAAGCAGCCCGTGAATCTGTCCGCAAGTTTCCTGTAGAGCTCGTATATCTGAAAGTCCATATTCTCAAGGACTCTGCAGAGGATTTCAGCATATTCGATCTTTTCGTTGATACCCTCGGGGCAAACATAGTCAAGGAGAGTATCCGTGATCTCGATGTATCTGTCCTTTTTATTGTTCAGCTTTTGCTCCTCCATGATTGAGGGACATTCTTTAATATTCATAAAATATTCCTTTACTTAACGCTTCGCTTCCATTTTTTCCAGACTCCGCTTACGTAGAGTACGAAAAGAATAGCGGCAGCAATTCCGTTACTTACTACAACAGCATACCAGATGCTACGAACTCCCATATTAAGAACAAGCTGGCAAAAATACAAAGTACCGAATCTGAAGATCCAAAGTCTTGAAATATCTACAGCCATCGGCACCGTAGTCTTTCCCATTCCCTTAAAGAATCCGTTTATCGTATCATGGACTCCGTTAGCAAAACACCAAAGGGCCATAATACTTAAAAAGTCGGCAGCCATAGAGATTACTTCCGGATCGTCAGAAAAGATTTTCACAATCGGTTCCGATATAAACGGTCTCGAAAGAATAAATCCTCCGACAGCCAAAAAGGCTACGATCATTATACATGAAAATCTAACGGCCTTTTGCGCTCTCGGCATCTGGTTGGCTCCATAGTTTTGACCGACGACAATGGCAATTGCCGATCCGATACCGGTTGAAGGAAGGGAAATGATTCCGTTTACTTTATTTCCGATACCGTAAGCAGCCATAGCATTTTTACCATATGCAAAAACGCTCCTTGAAAGGATCAAAAATCCGAGCTGCTGCACGCTTCCTCCGATTGCGCTGGGTATTCCGACTTTAACGATCTGTTTGAGCTTTTCCTTCTCAAATTTTAACTTACGAAGGTTTAAATATACAACATGCTTTTTGTTATGAAGCGTAATGAACGCGATGATCGCAGGTACAGCTTTAGCCGCTACCGTGGCAAGAGCCGCGCCGGCAGCACCGAAATCGAAATGTACCATAAGGAGCGGATCGGCTGCAAGATTTATGCAGATACCCAAAAGATTAAGCAACATCGGGGTAAGGGTATCGCCTTCCGCATGGTGAATCGAAGTATACATATTGACCGTATATAAAAACGGCATATCCAGCATTACAAGCTGTAAATAAATCTTGGCGTACCTGTAAAGATCCTGGGTAGGATCGGCGCCGAGCCACCTGACGATTAAAGGCGCGCCGGCGGAACAAAGAGCCATAAAAACTAAGGAGAATATAAGCGCACATGCAAATATCTGATTTGCCATAGACTTTGCGTCTTCATCCCTTTTGGCACCGAGGTACTGCGATATCAGTACCGATCCCGCTACCGTAATGCCGGATCCCAAGTTGATGATAAGGTTCTGCATCGGGGTAACCAGATTAATGGCCGCAAGCTGGTCTGTTCCCAGCTTTCCGAGCCAGTAAGTATCCGTAAGGTTATACATCGTCTGTAAAAAAGAGTTAATAATAACCGGAACGGATAATATCAAAAGTGTCTTAATTAAATTTCCGTTTAAAATTTCCTCACGGCTTACTTTCTTCACTTAGCTTTCCTTCTTTTCTTTCAGTACTTCATCGATGGTTTTAAAATCAAGGAGCAGATCGGCGTAAATTCCGCCAAGCGCCTTCAACCCTTCAGCGATAACGGCACAATACTGTACCGCACCGTGGTAAGAAAGATGAGTATGGTCATCCATACCGTCCGGGAACTTGGGATATATTCCCGCAGGAACAACGACATGAAGCATTTTAGCCTTTTCGGGTCCGAGATCATTTAATATCTCACGGCTCCTTGTATAAAGGTCTATACAGGGAACGCCGCATTTTTCGGCTACCTGTTTCATAGACTTAACATAATCTCCGTGCTCTCCGGCTCCGAGCTTTCCGTTTTCTTCAAAGCATCTTCTCTCGATAGGAGTAATAAGTACAGGATGCGCCTTTTTTTCTTTGGCTACGGCGATATACTTTTCAAGATTCTCGGCGTAAGTTCCAAAGGGAGTTGTATATCTTAAGGGATCGTCCTTCTTTTCGTCGTTATGTCCGAACTGAATAAACAAAAAGTCGCCTTCCTGAATCTCAGTCTTAATATCTTCAAGTCTTCCCTGCTCTATAAAGCTTTTGGTTGATCTGCCGTTGATGGCGTGATTTCGAACGATCACGTCCGGCTTAAGAAACAGGTGAAGCACCTGTCCCATACCCGTCTGAGGATATGTAAGAATCGAATTGTACTGAACAGTAGAGTCAGCGGCCCAATAAATTGATGTCATAAAACTTTCCTTCTTCCTATATATAAAATGTAAACGGTTACATTCCTTTTTACATCTTACCATACTTCCCCTGTAAATGCTATAACATAGGCGTTTTAAATTATAAATATAATGTAAAATATTAAGGCATTTTTTCGTTTAATTTGTTATCATATAATAGACACCTTCGAAAGGAATCCGATACATGATCATAAACAAAAAAAATCCCGAAGAAGCGGGGATTGGAAGCGCAGACATCCTTAATTTCCACTCTGCCATCAGAAATAAAAATCTTTCCCTTCACAGCGCCATCCTTTATAAAGACGGTTTTATATTAAGTGAATGTTATTATGCTCCCTTTAAAGAGAGCGATAATCACCGTATGTTTTCCATAGCCAAATCCGCCGTTGCTCTTGCAGTGGGGCTGATGGCTGATGAGGGACTTATAAATATAAATGATGCGCTTATCAAATACTTTCCCGAAAAAAGGCCTGTTCATCCCTATCTTGAGATGATAACAATTAAAGATATGCTGATGATGCGGACTTGCCACGCTTCTACGACATACGACAAATTCGACCTTTCATCCGACTGGGTAGGCTCCTTCTTTACAAAAACTCCCACCCATAAACCCGGTACCGTCTTCCACTACGACACAGGTGCGCCCTTTGTGCTCTCTGCTCTTTGCGAAAAGCTTACAGGCAAAAAAACCTGGGATTATGTAAAAGATGCCTTATCGGATTTAGAGTTTTCAAAGGATTCATATTTCATTGAGGGCGGAATGGGCGTAAGCCACGGAGGCAGCGGTCTTGTTGCCACTTCTCTCGATATATTAAAGCTTGGAATCTTCTTTTTAAACGAAGGAAAAATAGACGGAAAACAGATAGTCAGCAGAGATTATATGCGCGCTGCCGTATCTAACCTTACCCCAAACTGCATTGCCTCTCCCCTTCCTTCGGAGAGCTGCGGCTACGGATATTATGTCTGGCGGACCGAAAAAGACGGTTTCGTTCTTTACGGTATGGGCGGACAGCTCGTTATCGTCTGTCCAAAAGAGAATATGATCCTTGTTACCACAGCCGATACCCAGGGTTACAGCGGTGGAAATCAGATAATCTACGATGCTTTTTATGAAAACATTTTAGAGCCTTACAGAAAAGACATAAAACATCAGTCAGAACATTCTTTTGAAAAACTGCGAAAGTTTGAAAAAGAGGCAAGACTATCTACACTATCCGAGGAGATTAATGGATGTATTTTCCCGGGTACAAAAGAGTTTTCCGATTTTCTCGGTAAATACGACGGTGCGATTTTCTGCTTCCGGGAAGAAACAGAAATAAAGACCGCTGACGGCAATTGCCAAAATATATCAAACCCTTTAAGTTCATCTCATCCCCTTAAGGCTTTGGAACTTAGATTAAACCCTGATTTTGGTCCTCGTTTAATTTTCACCTACGCTGATAATGAAAAATATGATCTACCCTTTGGTTACTCAAAAAATATAGAGGGCACTCTTCCGCTTTACAAAAACCACACTATTTCAAGCGCGGCTCTTATAGCAAAAGATACCCTCTATATAAGAGTAAGGATCAGCGACGATCTCCTGGGAAGCGTTCATATC
>JAFPRD010000034.1:0-5463 GCA_017401005.1 Lachnospiraceae bacterium | reverse complement strand
TAATAATAAAAGAAAAAGACCTTCTCCCCAAAGACCTTCGGGAAGAACTCCCGTTGAAGAGGCTTTAAGAGAAGAGAAGGAAAGAGAGATGAAGGTGGAGATCGGCACTATCTTATTTGTAGCGCTGATGGTACTTTTCTTTCTTTGCAATTTCCATATTATCGGAGCTTTCGGTGACGCAATAAGCGGATTCTTTTTCGGAGTTTTCGGACTTACCGCTTACATCGCACCTATCGTTTCGATTGTAGCTTTGTTTTTCTACAGAGCCAACAAAAACAATAGAAATGCCTTAAAGAAACTCTGGGCATCAGTCGGACTTTTTTTCCTTATCGGAATTATCTGCGATATGGCAGGAAAAGCCGCCGTCGGCATGGAAAAGTATAACTTCGGCGAGCTCTATAAGATCTGCCGCGACGGAAGGAAGGGTGGCGGACTTATCTCCGGAAGCCTTGCCTATCTTATAAAGAGCTTTTTGGGAAATGTAGGACTTGTCCTTCTTTTGATCCTCGGAATACTGATCTGTCTGATCCTTATTACAGAGAAATCTTTCATCAACCTTGTAAAAGATAAAGGAATTGAGATTGCAAGAAAGGGTAAGGATTACAGCGAGGAGATAAGAGACAGAAGGCTTCTTGCAAAAGAAAACAGAAATCTTTTAACGGATAGGGGACAGGACGCACCTGCTCCATCCGATAAGGCTTTAAACGTAAGGGATAAACTTAGAAGACCTGACGCGGAAGCTCCTATCTTTGAGGAGGGTACTTACGTTGAAATGCCTCCGATGCCGGCAAAGCCCGATCTCGATACGGGATATAAGCCCAATATGAGGGATTCTCTAAAGGCGAAGCTTGCCGATTCGAAAGAGAAAATGGCAGCCTCCAAAGAAAAGCATGAGATAGAGAAAAAACTTAACCGCGAGGCAAAAGAAAACGATTCTATCTTACAGGTTGCTGGAAGTGACGGAATCCATTACGGTGGAAACCACTCCCAGGAAATCCACGAGATAGCTTACGACGATTATAAGCCTGAAAAGAATAGCAGTCAGGGACCTGCCTACGATGTAAACTACGAAGGCGGATATGATAACAATAATGCAGGCGGTTATAACGACGGGTATGACAATACCTACGATAACGGTTATTACGAAAACTCTAATGACAACGGTTATTACGATAACAGATCCGGTAACGGATATTACGAAGAGCAGGGCGCCGGCGCCGACGATTATGAACAGCAGATACTAAACTACAAGATTCAAAACGGCGAGACTATGGTAGATATGTACGGAAGACCTGTTTTTAATTTTGAAAAGCAGGAAATCCGTTCATCTCACAGCGTCGAAGTAAAAGAGCAGTTTTCAGCCCTTGAAGGAAACTATTCCGAAGAAGGCGGAGATTACTATAATGATGATGAAGATATCTTAGAAAACAAAGACGAAGATATCCTATCTACCTACGAACAGGCAATCCGTAAGGAAGAAGCCGCTTCTAAGCCGAAGGCAAGTAAGCCCAAGGCAAGCTTTGTTTCGGACACAGGGGAAGACAGCGCAGCTGTTAATGCATGGAAATCCGCTGCAAATAGCGGCGATAAGACTATGGCGGGGGCTTACGCTACCGCAACAAGGATTCCCGCAGGTTCCCATGACGCTCCGCCTGAAAGAAGCTCGTACGGATCTGCGGCATCGGGGGCGGAAAATCGCCGCACAGGCTCGGCACCTGCTACAAGCGGTACAATTCAGTATCACAGTAACAAGCCTTATGAATTCCCGCCGATCAGTCTACTTAAACCGGCTAAGAACAAGGCATTAAATAATGCAAGAGAGCTTGAAGATACAAAGTATAATCTCCAGGAAACTTTAAGAAACTTCGGAGTAAATGTTGATATTACGGAGGCTGTTCAGGGTCCTTCCGTTACAAGATACGAGATGACTCTTGAACCCGGAACAAAGGTATCCAAGATACTCGGCCTTTCCGACGATATTAAACTTTCCCTTGCTTCCGCGGATATAAGGATCGAAGCTCCCATCCCCGGAAAGAGCGCTGTCGGTATCGAAGTTCCAAATAAAGAGACTTCAATGGTTTCTTTAAGAGAGCTTTTTGAGAGCAAAGAGTTTAAAAACGCCGAATCAAACCTTTCCTTTGCGGTAGGTAAAAATATAGGCGGAGATGTGATCGTTACCGATATCGGAAAGATGCCCCATGTACTTATTGCGGGCGCTACAGGTTCCGGTAAATCAGTATGTATCAACACCTTGATCATGAGCCTTATTTATAAGTCGTCTCCCGAAGATGTACAGCTCATAATGGTCGACCCCAAGGTAGTAGAGCTTTCCGTATATAACGGAATACCTCACCTTATGCTCCCCGTTGTCACAGACCCTAAAAAGGCTGCGGCGGCTCTTGCCTGGGGCGTTAAGGAGATGGAAGAAAGATACAAGAAGTTTGCAGACCTCGGCGTAAGAGACTTAAAGGGTTACAACGATAAAGTTAAGTCTATGAGCGAGAGGGAGATTGAAGAAGCTGGCCTTAGCGGCATCGCACACTTCAAGCTTCCCAAGATTGTAATCATCATCGACGAGCTTGCGGACCTTATGATGGTTTGCGGCAAGGAAGTAGAGGAAGCAATCTGCCGTTTGGCACAGCTTGCAAGAGCCTGCGGAATACACCTTGTTGTTGCTACCCAGAGACCTTCGGTTGACGTTATCACAGGTCTTATTAAGGCAAATATGCCTAGCCGTATGGCTTTTGCGGTATCAAGCGGAGTGGATTCAAGAACAATCCTTGATACTGTAGGAGCGGAAAAGCTTCTTGGTAAAGGAGATATGCTCTTTTATCCACAGGGTAAGCCCAAGCCTGAGAGAGTTCAGGGTGCATTCGTATCCGACGAAGAAGTATCTGCCGTTGTAGACTTCTTAAAAGCGCAGAGGCTTCATAACGAATTTGCCGAGAGAGTCGGAGTAACCGTTGACAACATAGAAAGCGCCGGCAGCGGTGATGCTTCCGCAAAATCCGGCGGCGGAGAATCGGACGGCAGAGACGAGCTTTTCGCAGAAGCCGGAAGATGCATTATAAACAGCGGAAAATGCTCCATCGGTTATCTGCAGCGAATGTTAAAGATCGGATTTAACAGAGCCGCGAGAATAATGGATTCCCTTTCTGAAGAGGGAGTTGTGGGCCCGGAGTCGGGTACCAAAGCCAGAGAAATACTTATGACAATAGAAGAATTCGAGGCATACCTTGATTCAAGCAATTAATTGCCATATAGGAGGAATTATGAAATCTGACATCGAAATCGCACAGGAAGCCAGCCTGAACAAAATCACGGAGGTAGCTGCCGGAATCGGAGTTACCGAAGATGATCTTGAATTATACGGAAAGTATAAGGCTAAGTTTACCGAGGAGTTTTTAAGAAAGATCGAGAGTAACAAAGAGGGAAAACTCATTCTTGTTACCGCCATCAATCCCACTCCTGCAGGAGAAGGAAAGACAACAACTACAGTTGGTCTCGGTCAGGCATTTGGAAAGCTTGGTAAGAAAGCTATCATTGCTTTAAGAGAGCCTTCACTGGGCCCTTGCTTTGGTATTAAAGGAGGTGCAGCCGGCGGCGGATATGCCCAGGTTGTTCCCATGGAAGAATTAAACCTTCACTTTACAGGTGATTTTCATGCCATAACTTCTGCAAATAATCTTCTTGCTGCTCTTCTTGACAACCATATCCAGCAGGGTAATGAGCTTCAGATCGATACAAGAAATATTGTTTGGAAGCGCTGTCTTGATATGAATGACCGCAGCCTTAGAAATATTGTTGTAGGCCTTGGTGCAAAGACAGACGGATTTGTAAGAGAAGATCATTTCGTTATCACAGTTGCCAGCGAGATCATGGCTATTCTTTGTCTTTCAAAGGACCTTAACGATCTCAAGGAAAGACTTGCAAAAATCGTAGTTGCGTATGACTATTCAGGAAAGCCCGTAACCGCCGGTGATATTAAAGCAGTTGGAGCCATGGCTGCTCTTTTAAAGGATGCCCTTAAGCCTAATCTCATCCAGACACTTGAGCATACTCCCGCTCTTGTACATGGCGGACCTTTTGCAAATATCGCACATGGATGTAACTCCGTAAGAGCTACAAAAGCTGCTCTTAAGATGGCTGATTACTGCATTACAGAAGCAGGCTTCGGAGCTGATCTTGGCGCTGAAAAATTCTTTGATATCAAGTGCAGACAGACAGGACTTAAGCCCGATGCGGTCGTTCTTGTTGCTACTATTCGGGCTCTTAAGTATAACGGCGGAGTCTCTAAAGATAAGCTTAACGAGGAAAACCTTGATGCATTAAAGGCAGGTATCGTAAACCTTGAAAAGCATATCGAGAATCTTCAGAAATATGGTGTTCCCGTTGTTGTTACTTTAAATGCTTTCGTTACAGATACAGAGGCTGAGACCTCATTTGTTGAGAAGTTCTGTAAGGACAGAGGATGCGAATTCGCTCTTTCCAAGGTTTGGGAAAAGGGCGGTGAAGGCGGTATCGATCTTGCCAAGAAGGTACTTGAGACGCTTGAAACAAAGAAGAGCGATTTCAAACTTCTTTATCCCGATGAGATGCCTCTTAAGGAAAAGGTTGAGACAATCGCGAAGGAAATTTACGGTGCTGCAAGTGTAAGCTTTGCACCCGCTGCATTAAAGCAGCTTTCAAAGATCACAGAAATGGGATTTGGAAACCTTCCCGTTTGTATGGCAAAGAATCAGTATTCACTTTCAGACGATCCTACAAAGCTTGGCAGACCTGAAGGCTTTGAAATGTCTGTAAGAGAAGTATATGTATCTGCCGGTGCCGGATTTGTTGTTGTTCTTACCGGTGCGGTAGTTACCATGCCCGGTCTTTCAAAGACACCTGCTGCTTACGGAATCGACGTAACAGAGGACGGAAAGATCACAGGTTTATTCTAATATTTAAGGAGCAAATATGGCAAAGCTTATTGACGGAAAATTAATATCAGCTCAGATAAAAGATGAAGTTAAAGCAGAGGTTTCAAAGCTTAAGGAAAGCGGAGTTACCGTTTCTTTAGCTGTTATTCAGGTAGGCGCCGATCCCGCATCAAGCGTTTATGTAAGAAACAAGAAAAAAGCCTGCGAATATTGCGGAATCGAATCTCTTTCATACGAGCTTCCCGAGGATACGACGGAAGAAGAGCTTTTAGATCTTATAAGAGAGCTTAATAAAAGGGCAGACTGCAACGGAATCCTTGTTCAGCTCCCTCTTCCTAAACATATAAACGAGGAGAGGATCCTTGATGAGATTTCACCTTTAAAGGATGTTGACGGATTCCATCCCGTAAACGTTGGTTGCTTATCCATTGGAAAGCCCGGATTTGTTTCATGTACACCTGCAGGTGTTATTGAACTTATCAAGAGAAGCGGTTATGAGATCAGCGGTAAAGAATGCGTTGTAATCGGAAGAAGCAATATC
>JAFPRD010000033.1:0-7307 GCA_017401005.1 Lachnospiraceae bacterium | reverse complement strand
GCATCCGAGTTTAATCTCTTTTCAACGCCCCTTATAAGTCTGTCGCGAATACCTCCGCAGACCTTCTCCAAATCCGCCGACTTTGAAAACTCTCTTATCTTTTCGTTTACCAAAGTCATCTCACGGAACCTGACAAATTTGCCCTCTGCGTAGAAATGACCCGGCGGAAAAGGATCAATTCTCTCGCAAACTCCTACAAGAGCTTGCGGCTCCGATGCAAAAACTATTGCCCCCGATTTATCATACCCGTAGTACAAAGGGCGGATTCCTATAGGGTCTCTTGCTGCGATGAAGTCGTCTTTTTCCGCATCATATATCACGCAGGCAAACTCTGCATCAAGCAAGCCAAATACCGCCGTTCCCAGTCTCTCGTAGAGGGGGAGCAATATTTCGCAATCGCTCCCGCTCTCAAACTTTTCTCCGAGAGAAGAAAGATAAGATTTTAAAAATTCAAATCCGTAAAGTTCACCGTTGGTTATTGCCATATTATTATTGTGAACAAAGGGCTGCATTCCGTTAGGATTAAGTCCCATGATTGAAAGCCGGTTAAATCCCATGTAGAATACCGATCCGTCTTTCCTTGTCCCCTTTAAGATACGGTCCATATCCGGACCTCTGTCTTTCATCTTTTGGAGCATGCTCTTAAATTGCTCTTTGCTCACATCCCCCGTGTATGTTAATATGGCACACATTTGTCTTATCTCCGTTTCAATTTTATTCAACGTCCTGAAGTGCTAAATAATCTTCCTCACCGGTTCTGATCTTTACTACCTTGTCTACACTGTAAACAAAGATCTTACCGTCTCCGATATGTCCGGAGTATAGAGTCTTTTTGGCTGCCTCGATAACGCTTTCAACAGGAATCTTGCTGACAACAACCTCAACCTTAACCTTGGGAAGAAGGGTTGCATCTGTCTCAACTCCTCTGTAGTACTCTCCGGCGCCCTTCTGGATACCGCATCCCATAACCTGTGTAACAGTCATTCCGGTTACTCCGAGGTCGTTCATTGCCTTACGAAGAGCATCGTATCTTGCAAGCTTTGCGATGATAACAACTTTATGAATACCCGTATCTACATGGCTTACGCTTCCGACTACAGGAACCGAAGCATCTCTCTGAGCCTTTGTAGCCTCGAAGTAATCCTGACTTCCAAGGTCTGTATTTTCGTTCACGCTCATCTCCATGCTTGCCACATCCATGATTGCAAATCCTGAGTAAGCGGACGCAAGACCATGCTCTGTAGCATCAAGACCTGTAATCTCCTCTTCGGCGCTTACTCTGAGTCCGAAAATCTTCTTGATGAGGAGGAATGTAACGGTAATTGCAACTGCAGTCCAAAGAGCGGTTGATAAAAGACCTACCATCTGAATTCCGAGTAATTTAAGTCCTCCGCCGTAGAAAAGACCTACCATTTCGTTTCCTGCTTTATCTGCGATTGAATATCCGGGAGCCGAATTAGTTGCGAAAAGTCCGACTGCGATAGTTCCCCAGATTCCGTTTAAGCAGTGAACCGAAACCGCACCGACGGGATCGTCGATATGAAGCTTGTAATCAAGAAGCCAAACACCGAAGCAAACAAGAAGTCCGGCTACTATACCGATAACAGTTGCACCAAAAGCATCGGTTACATCGCAGGGAGCTGTGATTGCTACAAGACCTGCAAGTGAAGCGTTAAGACACATTGAAACATCGGGCTTACCGTACTTGATCCAGGTAAAGATCATACAGGTTACGGTAGCAAGAGCAGGTGCGATTGTTGTAGTAACAAATACAGATCCGAGCTGTTCAACCGTAGTGCAAGCCGCGCCGTTAAATCCGTACCAGCCGAGCCAAAGGATAAATACGCCGAGGGCTGCTGCCGTAAGGTTATGTCCGGGGATTGCATTTACCTTGGTAACCTTTCCGGACTTGTCCTTAACGAACTTTCCGATACGGGGTCCGAGGAAGGCTGCTCCGATAAGAGCTGAGATACCGCCAACCATGTGAATGCAGTTAGATCCGGCAAAATCGTGGAAGCCTATCTGGGAAAGCCATCCGCCTCCCCAGGTCCAGTGGGCCTCGATGGGATAGATGACAGCCGAGATAACTGCCGAATAAACACAGTATGAAAGGAACTTTGTTCTCTCTGCCATAGATCCCGAAACTATCGTTGCGGTAGTTGCGCAGAATACTAAGTTAAATACAAAATTGGACCAGTCAAAATGTGCATAGTCCGTAAAAATATCAAATCCGGGTTTTCCGATGATTCCCACAAGGTCCTCACCGAGAAAAAGTCCAAAGCCGATCAGAATGAAAACTACAGTACCGATACAGAAATCCATCAGGTTCTTCATGATGATATTTCCCGTATTCTTTGCTCTCGTAAAACCCGCTTCACACATTGCGAAGCCCGCCTGCATCCAGAAAACAAGCGCTGCACCGATTAAAAACCAGACGCCAAATACCTTTCCATCGATCAATTGTAAAATCTCATCCATTTTTTAACTCCTCCTTAAAAATCAGGTGCGCAATATGATGTAATACTAAGCTGCGGCGCACCTATTTTTTATATTAAAACAGGCGATACTCCGGGACACGTGCACTGATGCCCCTTTGCATCGCCTGATTAATACCAGATTCAGAATATTTAGTCATAAAGAAGCGCATAAATACGCCCTTTATAAAAACGGAAAAAGCGCCTTAACCTAAGTTAAGACGCCTTTGCCTTTAATTGTATACAAGTATACGTGGTGCCGATTTACTTGTCAACTACTTTTTTAAATTTTTTGAATAATTTTTTCATGTTCCCAAGTATACTCTTTTACTGTTTATTATTATTTATGGCGGCCTCAACAAAGCCCATGAAGATCGGATGGGGTTTGTTGGGTCTTGATTTGAATTCGGGATGGAACTGGACTCCGATCATAAAGGGATGCTCCTTTACCTCTACTGCTTCCACGAGCCTTTCATCGGGTGAAAGGCCGCAGATTGAAAGCCCCTTTTCGGTAAGGATTTCCCGATAGTCGTTGTTAAACTCATATCTGTGGCGATGACGCTCGTCGCAGGAGTCGCTGCCGTAGCATTTCTCCATAAGCGAACCTTTGGTTATCTTGCAGGGATAGCTTCCAAGGCGAAGGGTTCCGCCCTTTGCAATATCTTCAGACTGACCGGGCATAAAGTCGATAACCTTATTTTTGCAAAGCTCATTAAACTCTCCGGAGTTGGCATCCGCAATACCTGCAACGCTCCTTGCGTATTCTATAACGGCAATCTGCATTCCGAGGCAGATTCCAAAGTAGGGCGTACCAGTCTCTCTCGCGTATCTTGCAGCTGTTATCATTCCCTCGATTCCTCTGTCTCCGAAGCCTCCGGGCACAAGTATTCCGTCCACCTTTCCTAGGACTTCCGCTCTGTTCTCTGCGGTTAAAGTCTCTGAGTCGATCCAGTCGATTTTTACCTTTACGCCGTGGTGGAATCCGGCATGTGCCAGGGCTTCCGCAACGGAAAGATAAGCGTCGTGAAGCTGGACGTATTTTCCAACAAGTCCGACAACGATTTCCTTTTTCGCAGACTTAATCTGCTTAACCATAGCTTCCCACTCGGACAGATCCGGCTCCGCCGCCTCAATGCAGAGCTCCCTGCAGACAACATCAGCAAGGTGCTCTTTTTCAAGCATTAAGGGTGCCTCGTAAAGGCTGGGAAGTGTAAGGTTTTCGATTACGCAATCTTCCTTAACGTTGCAAAACATGGAAATCTTTTTAAAGATTGATTCCTCCAAAGGTTCGTCGCAGCGAAGGACGATGATGTTGGGATGGATTCCCATTCCCTGAAGTTCCTTGACCGAATGCTGGGTGGGCTTTGATTTATGCTCATCAGATCCGTGAAGATAAGGCACAAGGGTAACGTGGATAAAGAGGCTGTTTTCCTTGCCCACCTCAAGGGATATCTGTCTTGCCGCCTCTATAAAAGGCTGGGATTCGATATCACCAATGGTTCCTCCTATCTCTGTTATTACAACATCCGCATCAGTCTTTTTTCCGACCTTGTAGACAAACTCTTTTATCTCGTTTGTAATATGGGGGATGACCTGTACAGTTGAGCCGAGGTACTCTCCTCTGCGCTCCTTGTTAAGTACGTTCCAATAAACCTTACCGCTTGTAAGGTTTGAATATTTATTTAAATTCTCGTCTATAAATCTTTCGTAATGGCCAAGGTCAAGGTCCGTCTCCGCTCCGTCATCCGTTACAAAAACTTCACCGTGCTGATAGGGGCTCATTGTTCCCGGATCTACGTTGATATACGGATCCAGCTTCTGCGCCGCCACCTTAAGGCCTCTTGCCTTCAAAAGTCTTCCAAGAGATGCCGCGGTAATTCCCTTTCCAAGTCCGGAGACAACTCCTCCCGTTACAAATACGTATTTAGCCATGTGCGCTCCTTTCTAACCTTCTCTAAACTATATTGCTTCTTTTCCCCGTTATTGCAGTATCCTGTTTTACTTAATAAGAGGTTTTTGAACCAAAAAAAGGGGCGTCTTAACCAAGAGGTTAAGACGCCTTTGTCCTTGAACAAATATGAATTATAAGCATGGAGCATTTATTTGTCAAATAGTTTTTTCGTATTCTTTTCCGGCACTATTTTATTGTCGCATTCATGCTTCCCATCTTGTAGCCGCGCATATCGAGGCTTACAAACATAAAGCCGATCTCTTTGAACTTCGCGTATACGGCTTCTCGTATCTCCTTAGAGGCGAGGCGTTCGATGTCTTTTTCGGGGACTTCAATCCTCGCAAGATTTCCGTGAAGTCTGACTCTTTCTTCGTAAAAACCGAGTTCAATAAGAAACTGCTCCGCCTTGTCGATCATAAGAAGCTTTTCTTCTGTAATTTCCTCGCCATATACAAATCTTGAAGCAAGGCAGGCGTAAGCAGGCTTACTCCAGGTAGGAAGTCCTAAGGCTTTTGATATCAGCCTGATTTCCTCTTTGTTTAACCCCGCCTCTCTTAAAGGGCTTTTAACCGAAAGCTCTGCGACTGCTTTGAGTCCGGGTCTGTAATCCCCAAGGTCGTCCATATTTGAACCTTCCGCAGCATACTCAATCCCGTTTTCTTTTGCTATATTTAAGATCTCGGAAAAAATACCGCGTTTGCAGTAGTAGCACCTGTCAGGAGAGTTTTTCCGATAGTTTTCTTCCGTCATGGGGTTAAACTTAAAAGTAATATGCTTGATCCCACGCTCCTCGCAAAAAGAGTCAGCCTCTTTAAGCTCTCTTTCCGGGATTGAAGCGTCTACTCCCGTAACGGCAATAGCTTTATCTCCGAGAACTTCCCTCGCCACAGCAAGAAGGAGGGATGAATCAACTCCCCCCGAAAAACCTACAGCCAATGAACCGAGACTTTTGATGTAATCCTTTAATTTATCCAGTTTTTCTCTGACATCATCTGTAAGCATGTCTTCCTTTATAAGCACATTTTCTTCAGTAATCATCTCAAGCTCCAATCTATGTGCGTTTTACTCTAATCCGCTTCCTTGTCAGCTTTTTTTACCGCTTCCGCGATCTCCTCGAAGGAAACCGGCTTATATCCGGTCCTTTCTACGCTTACGCAAAAGCTCCTCGGGCTCACGGACCTGTACTCAGGGTTTGAATGTATATGTCCGAAAATATTGGCGTAGGGGGCGTTTCTGTTCACATACATAGGCTCATGGGATACAAGCCAAAAATCTTTATAAACAATTGGGTAATCGTAAACCGCATATGCTCCAAGCTTTTTGTACTCTTCTTCTAAAAGCCTGTCATGGTTTCCTCTGATGAGGATGATTTTGCCCTTTAGCCTTTTTAGCTTACTTTCATCGCCGATATCTCCGACAAGAAAAACTGTATCATCATCACCAATGGTTAAGTTCCAGTTTTCGATTATTTTTTCATCCATCTCCTTAACAGACTCAAAGGGACGGTTTTCGTATCTTCGTATTGAGTCATCCGAAAAATGCGTATCCGCAATAAAAAAAGTAGCCATAATCTGCCCTCTTTTCCTAAACTTTTCTAATTATAACATAATAAAACCTGCTTAAAATATATATTGAAGAATGTTTAGAGAAGTTTTATGATAAGTTTAAAAATTCCTCCGGAGGCGTTATGAAGATAAGAAGAGCCGAAAATAAAGATGCCGAAAAAATATTGGATTTACTGACTCAGGTATTAAATATACATGCCGCAATAAGGCCCGACGTTTTTATCCCGGATACCACAAAATACACCAAGCCGGAACTCTATGAAATATTTAAAGATGACAGCAGACCGGTTTTTGTTGCTGCCGGTGAAGATGATGAAGTTTTGGGTTATGCTTTTTGCATAATAAAAAAACAGCCTTTTTCAAACAACATGGTTCCCTTTACTTCGCTGTTTATAGACGATCTTTGTGTCGATGAATCCTGCCGCGGTATGAATATAGGACGGAAGCTTTTTGATTTTGTAAAAGAGCATGCAAAAACCCTCGGCTGCTACGAGATCACCCTCAATGTCTGGGAGGGCAATGACGCAGCAAGAGGCTTCTACGAGAATCTCGGGCTTAAGCCAAAAGAGACTCAGATGGAGTATATACTGTAGATCCGCGATCTACGCTTTCGGCAGCGATGCGCCTTACGTATGAAATGTAAGACGCTATGCTGCCCGCATCGTCGGTCTCTCTGAAGGAAAATCCCCTCCAAGTACCGAATCGTCCGTTCTCGGCGGTCCTAACCTTTATACCGGTTCCCCCGTTAATCTCCCAGCTTCTTAGCACATCCGAGTTATCATCAATCAGAATATCCGCCTTCGTAATTTCCCTGCCGACCTTTTCGTAAAAATACTCAACCTTTTCGCTTCCGCAGGGAACATATATCCTTTTATTTAAATCTATATGGGGCACATACCGGTCCATCCACCAGTTTTTGTCATTAACGGAATGGCCGTCATCAAGCCACGCCGCCCCGAATGTCCCCACAGGGATACCCCAGATCTTGAGGATATGGGATGCATCTATCACGTTTTCATGCGGAAGTACGCTCTTAAAATAACCTTCCTTTTTTACTTCGCTTATATCGATCCAGCGCCATTTGTTTAAAGTACCGTCCTGGTCAAAAAAGATAATGGGCTCTTCCGAAAATACTCTTCTCATATGTTTTCTCCTCTCTTTCCTATAACCCTATTATACATATTTAGAGTCCGATAAAGACCAGCCCAACACATAGAAGAAGGTGCCGCCGAAGCCCTCGCTGCCTCCGCCGATGCCGAAGAGCTCGCGGAAGTTGTCAAGGCCGACCCAGGAGAAGAGCTTGGAGGGCGGCTGGTG
>JAFPRD010000032.1:0-4740 GCA_017401005.1 Lachnospiraceae bacterium | reverse complement strand
CTCAACTGCTCGGATCAGACCGCGGCTATGGTAGATGAGGAAATCTCTGCAGTCCTTAAAGAAAGCTACGAAAAGGCTTTATCGATGCTTAGAGAAAACATCGATATCCTTAAAAAGATCGCAGCTTACCTTATCGAGAAAGAGACTATTACCGGTAAGGAATTTATGAAGATATTCCGTAAGGAAAAGGGACTCCCCGATCCCGAGGAAGAAACAAAAGAGTCTGAGAATAAAGATGCTTCTAAAGATGTTAAGCCGGAGGGAATAACCATAGGTGATGGGATAAAGGATATAACCTTTGGTGAGCCTGAGACTAAAGCAGAAGAAGAGAAAGCAGAAGCCGAGACGGCAGAAGAAGGGGCAGAGGTTAAGGCTGCAGAACCTTCTGAAGAACCAAAGTGGGAAGCCCCCAAGTCTCCGGATGACGGAAAGAATCTCGGAAGATTTTCAGGTTCAGAAATGTAATTATTTAAGACACGGGTTGTCATTTTTGGCAGCCCGTGTATTGCGCGTTTAAAAGAGGGTTAAGCAGAAAGCTTTTGGGGGAGAAAACGGGGGAAATATAATAGAACAGGTTTAAGGAAGATGAATAAAATAAAATCGCTCATACAGGGCTTTTACAAAGGGAAGAATCTTAAAAAGCAGCTCCCGCCGATGTTACTTGGCGTGTTTATGATGGGCTTTACCCTCTCCTGGCTCAGACTTGTTGACTGGGGAACAGATACTTTTACCAATATGAATCTTGCCATAAGCGCGAAGATCGGTTTATCCCTTGGCACGTGGCAGCTTATTTTAAATATTGTGCTGTTGCTTATCGTGATCCTTCTCGGAGCAGATAATATAGGCTTTGGAACGGTAGCAAATATGGTATTTATCGGCTATCTTTGCGACTTTTTTACATGGCTTTGGGTTAAGATCCTGCCTGCGAAGATACTGGAATACCCCGAGGCAGCGGCGGAAGGAGCAAAGGCTGTTCCGCATTTTAGCAGCGATTATCTCTATATAAGAATATTCGTACTTATTGTAGCGCTTGCGGCTTTTGTATTCTTTGCGGCGTTGTATATGGATTCCGGACTTGGCGTATCGCCCTGTGACGCTATTCCTTTTATGGTATGGTCAAAGATTAAAAAAGTTCCCATTAAGTTTGTGAGGATTCTTTATGATGCTGCGCTGATACTTATCGCTTTTGCTTTCGGCAGCAAATGGTACATTGCAACTATACTTATGGCACTGACCCTCGGACCTGTTATTGAGTTTGTTGGTAAACGGATTAAAAAGTGGTTTCGTTTTGAGTAAATTAGGTTTCAAAATAAGATCAAACAAAATAAGGCTTAGTCTGATAAGGACCGTTGCAGTAGGACTTTTATCAGTTTTTGCAGGGACAGTTTTCTGTCCCCTTTTGTCGTATGCGGAAACCGATGAGCAAAAGCTCGCCGCAAATAAGGCCCTTCCGGTTGCTTCAAACGAAACGGCCAATTGGCCGCAAGGCCCGGAGGTCGGCGCGGAGGCCGCTATTCTGATGGATGCCGGAACGGGGATGATCCTCTACGAGAAAAACATCCATTTAAAGGAGTATCCTGCCTCCACGACAAAGATGCTCACATGTCTTGTGGCATCGGAAAACTCCGACCCCAATGAGATGGTTTCATTCTCATATGATGCTGTGTTTGATACTCCGAGAAACTCTAACCATGTTGCAATCGATCCCGGTGAGGAGATGACGGTATATGAGTGTATGCAGGCCATCCTTATCCGCTCAGCAAATGAATGCTCCTTCGCTATAGCAGAGCATGTCGGTGGGGACAGGGAGAGCTTTGCAAAGATGATGAATGAAAAGGCGGCTGAACTTGGCTGCACTGATTCAAACTTTGTAAATCCCAATGGACTTCCGGATGAAGAACATTATACAAGCGCCTACGATATGGCGCTTATCGGTCGGGCTTTCCTTGAAAATGAAAGCCTCAGGAGCATTTCTGTAATGCCGAGACTCCATATATATCCAAGTGCCAAGCAAAAGGATGAGATTATAGAAAACTCAACCAATGAAATGGTTAAAGGCCGTAAGTACGAATATCAGTATTATATCGGCGGAAAGACCGGACATACTGAGGATGCGGGATATTGCCTCGTAAGCGGAGCGGAAAAAGACGGGGTAAGACTGATCTGCGTTGTGATGAATGACGTAAACCCCAATCAGTATGTAGATACGATCTCGCTTTTTGATTACGGCTTTTCGAATTTTGATAAGGTTAATATATCCGAAACCGAGACAAGGTACAATATCAGCACAAAGGGCTCTTTCTACACCGGGGTGGATGTCTTTGGAAACTCGGAACCGATCCTTGCGCTAAACAAAAATGATTATATTATGCTCCCGAAGACTGTACCCTTTGGTGATATTGAGTCTGATATTTCATACGAGACAGAGAGCGAAACGGAAGCTGCTCTGATAACATATTCATATCACGGAAGATTCCTTGGAACAGCTTCGGTAGACTTTGCAACTCCCGACGACAATGCGGGATATACCTTTGACGAGATTCCCGCTTCCGTAAGCGCCGAGAAGGAAGAGCCGATTATCCCGGAGGAGCAGAGAGTTATCTTTATCAATATTGTAAAGATAGCGAGGTACGTGCTGATATTCGGAGGAGGAGGCACGCTGCTTTTCCTTGCTATAAAGGGAATGGTAAGGTATAGAAAGCTTCACCCAAATTGGAGGGCAAACTGGAGAAGAGAACGAAGAAAGAGAAAGAATAAAGTACGACATGTAGGAATCCATGAAGAAGCCAAAAGGCATAAGGCAGAGTTTAAGGCGGAATCCAGAAGGCGAACATCGGGACGAAGAAAAGTAAACAAAAGTATGAGTCCCAAGAAAAACAGGATTCATAAGTTCAGATAAGCAATAGCGGGCCGGAATAAAAACTATTATTTATCCCTTTTTATACAATACTTGCAGATTGGGTTGCCCTGGCTGGAGAATTTCTCCTCGTATTCGGTCATAACGTTGCCCTCCATAAGCTTTGAGTCGTTATGAAGGTCGTAGGTAATATAATCAGCAGTCCATCCGGCGGGTTCAAGCTCTTCTACGGCAAAATCAAAAAGCCCGCGATTGTCGGTCTTAAACTCAATACAGCCGTCTTCCTTTAAGATTTTATCGTATCTTGCGAGAAACTGTCTTGAAGGGAGACGTCTTTTTGCGTGTCTGTCCTTAGGCCAGGGATCGGAGAAATTAAGATAGATCCTGTCGACTTCACCGGGTGCAAAAACCTTCGCGATATCTTCCGCATCCATACGGAGGAAAATAAGATTAGGCTTTTCGTCTTCTTCCATTTTTTGGACGGCTCTGAGGAGAACAGCAGAATACTTCTCAATACCGATATAGTTTACATCGGGATTGAGAGATGCAAGGTCATGGATGAAACGTCCCTTACCCATACCGATCTCAATGCGTATGGGATTATTGTTGCCGAATCGTTCATGCCAGGTACCCGGGCATTTCTCGAGCTCGCTTTCATCTACTACATATTTACTGTCCGCTATCATTTCCTGACAGCCCGTTATATTGCGTAAGCGCATAATGATCTCCGTTTGAAAACATCTTTAAAATACTAGTGCATTATAAGAAATAAAAAAACTTCTGTCAATTGATCGAAAAATCTTAGTCCTCCTTACAATCTATGGTAGAATAGTTAAATATAAAGGATACGAACTATGTTTGATGTTAAGGAAGAACTTAAAAAACTCCCGAACAGCCCCGGGGTCTACATCATGCGAGATGCAGCCGGAGGCGTTCTTTACGTGGGAAAAGCCGTTAATCTCCACAATCGTGTGCGCTCATACTTTAGAGCTAACGTGGGAAGAGGACCGGCGATAGATCAGATGATCTCCCTTATTGACCATTTTGAATATATAGTTACAGATTCTGAACTTGAGGCTCTTGTACTTGAGAATAATCTCATCAAGGAACACTCGCCTAAGTATAATACACTTCTTAAGGATGACAAGACTTACCCCTATATCAAGGTAACCGTCGGTGATGAATTCCCGAGAGTGATGTTTTCGAGGACGATGAAAAAGGATAAGTCTAAGTACTTTGGTCCTTATAGCAGTGCCGGAGCGGTGAAGGATACGATAGAGCTGCTCAATAAGATTTATATGCTGCGTACCTGCAATAAAACTCTTCCGAGAGATATAGGTCTTGAAAGGCCCTGCCTTAACTACCATATAGGTCAGTGTACTGCGCCTTGTCAGGGATATGTTACGGCACAGCAGTATAAAGAGCAGGTTGCCGGTGCGCTGGACTTTCTAAACGGGAATTATAAGCCTGTTCTAAAAGACTTAGAGGAAAAGATGAACAGAGCCTCTGAGAATCTTGAATTCGAGGAAGCAGCCAGATACAGGGATCTGCACGCAAGTGTTAAATCTGTAGCTCAAAAGCAAAAGATCACGGACAATGAGGGCGATGATAAGGATGTAATTGCTCTTAGCAAGGATAAGGAAGACGTAGTCGTACAGGTCTTCTTTGTAAGAGACGGAAAGCTTATTGGAAGAGAGCACTATTATATGACGCATGTGTCGGAAGATGAGCCCGGACAGATCTTACAGGAATTCGTCAAACAGTTTTACGCGGGAACGCCTTTTTTGCCGAAGGAATTGATGCTTCAGTATGAGATAGAAGATGCCGAGCTTATTGAAAAATGGCTTAGCGAAAGGCGGGGAGCAAGGGTTTATATCAGAGTT
>JAFPRD010000031.1:0-7214 GCA_017401005.1 Lachnospiraceae bacterium | reverse complement strand
CGGCGTATACGAGACCCCCGGCGGAACAATCCTTATGGAGGCACACAACCAGCTCGAGGAGCTTATCCTTGACCGTGATACCTACGCTTTCAAGAAAGAGATGGGCGGAAAGTTCGCAAGCCTCGTTTACGAAGGAAAGTGGTTCAGCCCTCTTCGCGAAGCAGAGCAGGCATTCATCGAGTCAACTCAGAAGTATGTTACCGGCGAAGTTAAGTTTAAGCTCTACAAGGGCAATATAATAAAGGCAGGAACAACTTCTCCCTACTCTCTCTACAATGAGAGCATTGCATCCTTCACAACCGGAGATCTCTATGACCACCACGATGCTGAAGGCTTCATCAACCTCTTCGGTCTTTCAACCAAGGTACGCGCTATGAAGCAGCAGGAGCAGGGAATCGATCCCCTTTCATTAAACTAGCAGATTTAAAAGCTTCCGTTATTTAATGTAACAAGCTTATAAACAACAAAAAGGCACCCCCTCGGGTGCCTTTTTTTATTGCATTTTGATTTTGTTTTAATTCACTTGCAAAACGCCTTATCAGACTAATTCTCTCCGCTATCCGTATTCTTATCCTCAGGCTTATTGCCCTCTCCGATTCCTACGGTATGAAGCATCGTCTTTCCGATACCGGCAAATCCGCTTCCAAGCTCCTTGCCGACCTTCTTCCAGCTTCCATCACTGTATACCGTGCTGTTAGGCTGAGGCTGAACAATATCCTTATTATCATTTCCGGTAACATCGTCCGCCCAATCAACAACTTTATCTGTAGTAGTCTCAGCGGAACGGATAAAAGTTTTTCCAAAGGTCTTAAAAGCGTGACCAAGTTCTCTGCCGCTCTCTTTCCATTCTTCTTTTGACATAATTTAATACCTCCCGATATTTAATATTCACACTTCCAGTAATATGCGCTGTACGGCGCCATTTCGCTGCCTCCGCCAAAGTCATGCTCTGCTCCGGTAAGAAGGTCTACAGCTTTGCCGCATCCCGCATCAAAATGAGCTGTGTACGGATTCTCATCACAGTTTATAGCTACAAGGACTCTCTCGCCGTCATAATATCTTTGCAAAATGCATTGCCTGTTCGTAAGATGAAGATATCTAAAATCTCCGTAATTTAGGGCCTTAGAAGTTTTTTTGACCTCGGATAGCTTCGATATAAAGTCCGTAAGCTCGTTCCAAACAGGGTTTCCAAAGCAGGCTCGTAATGCCGGATCCCCCTCTTCTTTTCTCGCTTTAGCCCCCCATTCGCTTCCGTAGTACACGATAGGAATGCCCGGCATTCCGAATACCAAAGCATAAACAAGAGGCAAATGCTTCTCATTAGCAAGTATCGAGGCAATCCTTGTAACATCATGGTTATCGCAAAAGCTGAAAAGATGGGCTCCTCTGGCGACCGTCCAATCCTCGGGTCCAAAAAGCCTTGCAAGAGAATGAACGATCTCAAACATATTATAGCTGTTAAAGGCTGAATACAAGCCCTTATAGCATTGATAATTGGTCAGCGAGTGAAGATTCTTGGCCTGAAGCATCCTTCCGTACTCTCCGTGAAGTACCTCGCCCACAAGGAAGAAATCCTCCTTAAGACCGTCGCAAAAGCCCCTTAAGCGCCTGCAAAACTCATCGCTTAAGCAGTATGCCACATCAAGCCTCAGTCCGTCTATATCGAACTCTTTAACCCATCCCTCAACGCTTTCCAAAATATGTCTTACAACATCTTCATTTCCGAGGTTTAACTTAACAAGGTCGTAATTTCCTTCCCAGCCTTCGTACCAAAGACCGTCGTTATAATTGGAATTTCCGTCAAATGCTATCCTTGAAAACCAGCTTACGTAAGGAGAATTCTCTCTCTTTTCAAGGACGTCACGGAAGGCCCAAAAGCCTCGTCCAACGTGGTTAAACACCCCATCCAAGACTACTTTAATCCCGTTTTCGTGAAGTCTTTTGCAAACAAGGGCAAAGTCCTCGTTTGTACCCAGCCTGCAATCGATTTTTCTATAGTCACGGGTATTGTATCCATGGGTATCCGATTCAAATACGGGAGAAAAATATACCGCATTAATCCCAAGTTTCTTTAAATGAGGTATCCAGTCAATAACTTTTAAAATACGGCTTTCCCGCTTACCGTCGTTCTCAAAGGGAGCTCCGCAAAAGCCCAGCGGATAAATCTGATAAAATACGCTTTCATAAGCCCACATATCTCAAAATCCTCCTTTTCCCACGTATATATCTATTTTCCCATAAAACAGAGAAAAAGTATACATGTAATTTTTTTATAAAAATGGCAGGATTAATGTCGTTTATGTTAACCGTTTTTAACCCCTATTTTAAGTTACATAATTCTTTCAACCTCGAAACGTTCCCGACACCCCAGCTCTTTCATTTTTTCGGTATGACACTAGTATATCTGTATAAAATTCATGTCAGTAATCCACATTATAAACTCAGTGTATTTCAAAATAAATCCACAGTATCCACAAAGTTATCCACATTTGGCAATAATGTCACAAATTGCAAAAAATCTTTGTCATTTTTGCCAAACCTGCATAAATGACATCAAAATTACTAAACCAGTGTTTACATAACCCCGAAAAATAAAACCACAATATCATGTGTTTGGGGCTGTATTATGTCAACTAAATAGAGCAAAAAATTTTTTAATCCCCCCAAAACTCCAAAATATTTTTTTCTATTGTTCTGACGTTAACCCTTTTTAAATCCCTCCACTCAATTGGAAACAGATTCCTGTAGCTGTTTTGCATAAACCTCTCGTCAAGCAGCGCAATAACGCCTCTGTCGCTCTCTGTGCGAATCACTCTGCCCGCCGCCTGAAGTACTTTGTTTATTCCCGGAAATCTGTAGGCGTAATCGAACCCGTCGTCGCCTTCTTCGTCGAAATGCCTCTTTAAAATCTCTCTTTCAAAGCATACCGAAGGAAGGCCGGTTCCTACGATCACGGATCCTATAAGCCTGTCGTCCTTAAGGTCTATTCCCTCGCTGAATATACCGCCAAGGACGCAAAATGCCGTTAAGCGTTTCTCGGTCTCAAAAAGACTGAGGAAATCCTCTCTGTCCTCTTCTGACATATTCTCAAGCTGCAACACGCAGGTCTCCGAATTATCGGCCATATACTCCGTATAAATATCGTAAACACTGTGCATAAAGGCATGTGAAGGGCAAAAGACAATATAATTTCCCTCCCTGGCTTGCACAACACTCTTAATATGCTCTGCTATCCGGTAGAACTCTTCTTTTGAGCGTCTTGTGTATTTACTGGTAACATCATCAGCAATAAAGATTCCCCTGTTTGCAGGATCAAACACGCTTTTTGCATACACTTCATAATCCTGCTCCTCTCCTCCGAGAAGCTTTTTATAGTACTGAATAGGCAAAAAAGTCGCGGAGAAAAGGATAGTGCTTACCGCCTTATGCATACAGATTTTCAGATTGTCCGCAGGATTTACGCAAAACAGCTTTACCATAAAGGTATTGTCGTCCTGCATCTGGGTGTATTTAACGTAGTTTGTGTCTATATTTTCGTACATATTGAGGAAATGAGATATTTCAAAGAAAAGATCCAGTATCTCATCAAAAGCCTCAGGCTTTTTCCTCTCCCTTTCCTCCAGATAATCGCTTATGGTGGCATATAACCTGTTTAAAGGCTTTACAAAGTCGTCAATTTCATCTATGACGCGAGGAGTCTCGCACTCCCGCTTCATTTCCAGCAAAACCTTATTGCACTTTTCAAGCTGGGCGATCATCTTATCTGCATACCCCTTTTTAACAAGGATGCTCTCCGCCAGATGCCTGTCTTTCTTTCCCGATGAAAAATACAATGTATCAAGTGTCGACTCGGCTGTCACTTCCGCTGTCAGTTTATCTGTCAGCTCATTTTTTTCATCTAAATCCACGTCCGTTTCGGCGGTTGATGTCGTTTCCTCGATAAGCGCGATTTTATCAGGATTACCGGCTGATTCTAAATCCAATAACAGCTGTCCTTCTATAGATTTATGTTTACTGCGGGCCGCCATTTCCGACACAATTGTCCTTTTGAGTTCACGCTTAAGTGACATAAAATCTTCTTTTACAAGATGGGCACTGTACATTTCTCTTCCCCTTTCGAGAAGATTGTGTGCTTCATCTATAAGAAAAAGGTAATTGCCCGTTACTCCGTCGGCAAAAAATCTTTGTAATTTCGCGTTAGGGTCAAATACATAATTATAATCGCAGATTATTCCGTCCGCGAACAAAGAAGCGTCAAGAGAAAGCTCAAAAGGGCATACTCTGTGCTTTATTGCATACTTTTCTATAACGGCTCTCGATAAGCCGTCTTCGCTTGAAAGCATATCGTATAGGGCCTCATTAACCCTGTCGTAATGCCCCTCGGCATATTCACAGCCCCCTGGGTTACACTCAGGCTTATCTTTAAAACAGATCTTTTCCTTTGCCGTTATGATGATGCTTCTGAAAACAAGCCCCTTTTCTCTGAGTATATCTATAGTATCGGAGGCTACGGTACGCGTGATCGTTTTGGCTGTTAGATAAAATAATTGCTCCGCTTTACCTACTCCGATAGCTTTTACAGCCGGAAAAATCGTTGTAACAGTCTTTCCTACGCCCGTTGGAGCCTCCAAAAAGAGCTTTCTTTTTCCGGCTATGGTCTGATAAACCTGAGTGGCGAGTTCCTTTTGACCCTCTCGGTACTCAAAAGGAAATTGCAGGGCTTTTATGGATTCCTGTCTTTCAAGATAGTGTCTGCACTTAAGAAGAGCCCATTTATCGTACTCTTCCAAAAGCCCTTCAAACCAGTCTTTTAACTCTTCAAAGTCGTAATCCTGATAGAAATAGCGGATCTCTTCCGTTTCCAGATTGCAATACGTAATTCTTACCCTGACCTCCTCCGGATTCTTGTCCATACCATACATGTAGGCGTAGCATTTCGCCTGGGCAACATGCACCGGAACGGGCTCAGTCATATATTCCAGCTTCCTGTAGGTGCCCTTTATCTCGTCAATGGTAATGCCTTCCTGCGTATCTATGATACCGTCTGCCCTTCCTTCTAAAAGGAGGCTGTAATCTTCATTTTCGTACGAAAAATACAGGGGAACTTCCGCCCTGTAATCGGGCCCCATTTTCCCCTGTATCAAACGGTGTATCCTGCTTCCTTCCTGCATAGCCGAAAGCTGGGATCCGGAGGCAGAGCTGCTGTCGATATCCCCGCTTCTTAGCAAGAACTCGACAAGCCCTCTTACCGATATATGAATTTGAAATTTACTGTCATCTGTCACTTTCAAACACCGCAAACAAATCGTTTTGGTATACTAATTCGTATTCCCCCGATTCAATGTAACTCATAATTATCTTAAACTTGCCGTCCGTGATCTCGGCATAGTCCTCTTTATCATTAACGCCGTCCGCATACTTTGCAAGATGCTTACCCAGTATCAAAAGCGGCATATTTCCTTCCTTTTCGGAAAGCTGCTCGTTAAGGTTTTCCTGCATAACCACGTAATTATAGGAACCCAGATCGATCCAGGGATTAAAGGCCGAAGGCATCTGTAAATAAAACGAAAGCGCCGGAATATAACCGTATGTAATAAGCTCTTTGTCAGGGCTGTAAGAAGCGCCCTCAACGAAATCCATAAGTCCCTTTATATTCTCCGCCTTTTCCGGGGACATTCTAATGCCCTTAAGGACGCTGTAGCTATCATCAAGAGATGCGATCGGATTCTCAACGCATTTAGCCTCGGCAAAAGTAAATCCCCAGCCGAAAGCGATAAATCGCACGCAGCAAAGAGCTGTCACCAAAACTACAATGACCTTAAGGGGAAGATATGAATGGTAACTTCTGACAATAGCAAGAGAAAGGTTCTTATTGCTCATCTCTTTATGCTCACGCGTGAAAACCTTTATAATAAGCGCTTCCGGTTCCTCTCGCTTAAGCAGCTTCCATACCCTGTACATAAACCAGGGAACAACAAGAAACATATTGTTGATAGTCGAGAGCTGTCCGTTGTTTGATCCGATGGGTGTGATAAATATCGTCAAAAAGGAAAGTCCGGCAAGGAGCTTTTCCGTCCTTGTTTCTCCGGGCTTAAATATCACCCCAAGGCTCCAAAGAGCGATAATCAAAACAAAGACGGCGGAGGGAACGATTATCGAAAGATACTCATTTAAAGGTCCGGCTCCGAATCTTGAGTAGGTTCCCTCTCCCCACTTAAGAACACAAAGCAGATATACAAAGCCGCCTCCGATGATCAAAAAGATAAAGTACATAAGACCGGTAAAAGTAAACTTCTGGAATACCTTGCCCTTAACTCTCTTAAAACCGAGATGGGCATCAAGCATTTTTCCGGCGGTCAAAAGAAGCGAGCCTATGAAAAGAGCCGCTATCATCAGCACGATCCATTTAAGGTTATATCTGTATGCCTCGAAGAGTGAATAAAGCATAGAGTACAGCGTGTATCCGCTGTTGTCCTCCGTCATGGCAAAGAGGCGTTTTATACCTGTCACATAATCGTCAAGACTGTATCTTACGGTCATAAACAGAAGCATCCCCAGCACCGATGCGGCATATCCCAAAACGCAGAAAAGAGTACGCATACCCGTGCGCTTTAAGAAATCTATTCTCTCACGCCTCCTCTGGCGCCTTCCAAGGGATTCATCCTTTAATCTCTCGATAAGTTCCAGTATTCCGTACGCCCAGACAGCAAGGATAAGCGCGGCCTCAGGAAGGTTTGAAAAACGCACAAATACGTTTAATCCCAAGAATACCCCGGCGACAAAAAGATAACGGTACTTGCCGTTCTCAAGTCCTAAAAAGATGTTTATGATCCCGGCGCTCATAAGTATAAACGTAAGATAGTTGTACAAAAGCGCCGTAGGGCACCAGCACATGTTAATAGCGATAAACTCTCCGATAAAAATGACAAAAGCCGGATACTTAAGCCTTCTCGTAAAGAATATATATCCCATCACGCAAGGAGACTGATCGTAAGGGATGTATAAAGATTAAGGCCCAAAAGAGTCTTTCCGAAGGGCAGGAAAGTAAACAGATGGCCAAGAGCCGTAGCAAGGTAGGTGGAAAAAAGCCACATTGGATCCATGGACTCTGTTCCCATGTATTCAAAATTGGCATAGTTATATCCCACATCCCAAAGATCAAGGCCGATATGAATATGTCTTAAAGGATAGAGCGCAAGAATGAGGACCATGAT
>JAFPRD010000003.1:0-12932 GCA_017401005.1 Lachnospiraceae bacterium | reverse complement strand
TAACTTCCGTTTTAACGGCTTCGTAAGCCAGTTCCGGCAGATTGTTTTCTTTGGAAAGATGTCCCAAAAATATATACTTCATATTATCATGAAGTACTCTCGATAGAAGCTGACCCGATAGCTCATTTGACAGATGCCCTCTGTCTCCCAGTATTCTTTGCTTTAAAGGGTAGGGATAAGGTCCAAGCTGAAGCATCTTAACATCATGATTTGCCTCAAGTAATAATACATCCAATCCCTTCAAGGCTTCAACCGTATATTCATCATATTTTCCAAGATCGGTACAGACAGCTACTTTTTTACTTCCGTAAGAAATCCTGTATCCGACGGGATCGGCTGCATCATGGGAAATCTTCATTGGGTTGACCGTAAGATCTCCGATATTAAATTTATTATCCGCCTTAACTTCGTTAAAAAGCCCCGGGTCTATCTGCCCTACGGACTTATCTTTCTTAATAGCCTCAATAGTTCCTGCCGTAGCGTAAATAGGTATACCGTACTTTCTCGCGATAACGCCAAGCCCGCAAATATGATCGGAATGCTCGTGTGTGATAAGGATTCCGTTTAAATCTCTTCCCGCCAGACCTGCGCCGTTAAGAGCCAGATCCACCCGCTTTCCGCTTATGCCCACATCAACAAGGATGTGGGTTGATTCAGATCCGGCGTAAGTACAGTTTCCGCTGCTTCCGCTGGCAAATGCACAAAATCTCATTTAATTATCTTTTCTCCCAGAATACTTCCAGATTGTCCCCCTCTTTAAGTTCCTGCATATAAGCGGCATCAAGACCGTTCACTCTCGTAATAACGCTTCTTCCCGCAGGATTGCGAAGATCGAAATCTATATAATCAAACACATCAACAAAAACATAACTTGCCTTGCCGTGCATCGTAACCGGCTTGCCGTTCGCCACAATACTCAGATCGTGAATGACCCCCGGGGACGGGGTTGCTGTGTCATTTTTTGAAGTATCTTCATTAGGCTCAGATTTTTCATTGGACTCGGCAGCTTCACTTGCCTCTTTCGCGGCAGTTTCCTCGGCCTCGTCTACTTCTTCCGCCTCTTCTGTTTCTTCCACTTCCTCTTCTACAGGTTCATCCCCTTCTTCAGCTTCCTCGTCTTCGTACCGCTCGTTTAACTCATTTTGCTCCTCTTCGCTAAAGTCCAGAGTAAAGTCCTCGTAAACCTTGGTACTGCTCTTAGCGGAAGTTCCGTTGACCGTGATATTCGGAGTCAGCTTGATATCAAGCATACCACATATCTGCTCAACCGTATAGAAATTATCTATAACGATATCATCACCGTCGGTTATATCATAAAACTCGTTTTCAAGCTTACCGTTAACAAGAGCTGTTCTCGGAAGCTCGATCTGTTTTCCGTTTACAACTATATGTAAGGGTTCAGCTATCTCCTTAAGAGATCTCAAAGTTGCTTTCGCATCTTCTCCCGCGGTAGAATTTATAACTTCAATCTTATCTCCACTGTTTATCACAGTATAAAGATCCGCAGGCTCGTTGTTCAGCTTGATCACACATGAATCACCCTGCTCGCCTCTAATCATCTTACTCTTTCCGTTTACGGTAAATGTAAGAGCCTTGCCCCTCTTGGGGAAGAGATCCTCGTTTGATAAAGAAACCTGCATAGCGGCATCGGAAACCGTAAGTTTACCGTTATCATAAAGCTTAAGACGCTGTCCGTTAAACTCAACAAAGATAAAGTTGTTGCTCTGCGCATAGTAGCTTAAACAGATACCGATAGGAGTAACCATAAGCGAATCCTTAATGGCATCATCATTTTCAAACTCTATGGATTGCATTACTTCCTTACCGCGGATGGCAACACGCTCCTTAACTATATCAAGCTTCTTGGCGAGCTTCTCGGTATATCCGGGAACAGTTCCGCCACCGCCTACCACAAATACAGCGCTGACGCTCTTATCACCGTTAAGTCTCTTGATTTCAGTCGCAACTTCATCAGCCATCTCATCAAGCTTTTTGTCGAGCATATCAAGAACCTTTTTGGGCTCAATAGTCTGCGGAAGTCCTAAAATATCTGTATATTCAATAACCTCATGTCCGCCTGCGGCGCGCTTTATCGCCTCAGCAGTCTCAAACTCAACAAGACAGTTTTGAACAACAATCTCCGTAAGAGCATCACCGGCAGTAGGTATCATACCGTATGCAACGATCGTTCCGTCGCTTGTAATGGAAATATCGCTTGTTCCCGCTCCCACATCCACAAGTGCAAGGTTTAGCATTCTGAACTTTTCCGGGATTGCTACCTGGATAGCGGCAATAGGCTCCAAAGTCATATTTATTACGGAAAGTCCCGCTATTCCTACGGCCTTATTCAGTCCGTCAACTACGTCATCAGGAAGAAAAGTAGCAATAAAATCACAGGAAATCCTTGAAGCCTTATGTCCTTCCAGATTACCTATCTGGTAATCGTTCATATAATATCGCATAGGTGTATAACCGACGCAATAAAACTTTATATCGGAATCATTCTTTGCTGCAAACTCTGTATAAGCCTGTTCAACGCCGTTCATAAGAAGATTGTAGATATCTTCCGCATCTATCTCTTTTTCGGCCTCAAATCTTATCTCTGATTTAGTAGTAACGGTACGAAGCACACGACCTGCGGCAGCGATACAAACATCGGACAGTTTAACGTCAAGCTTCTTTTCAAGCTCTTCTTTTACGGCCTTGATCGTAAATCCAACCTTTTGGATGTCGTGAATCTGACCGTCGAGCATAGCTCTCGTTTCATGCTCTTTGACCGTCTGCCCGATTACATGAAATTTATCCTTAATAAGATAACCAACGGTTCCAACTACGCTTCTTGTACCAATATCAAGTCCAAATACAAGATTGTCCGATCCGCTTTTTACTCTTGCCATCTGTAACCCTCCAGTCTTCTCCTGATGCATTCGTAAGCCTTATCAAGAGAACTGCTGTTATCAATAATAAAATCGCATTCCCTGCGAAAAACCTCATCAGAAAGCTGATTAGCCATAATGCCCTCAGCCTTTTCCCGGCTGTATCCCCGTGAATTCATAAGACGCAAAATCCTTACTTCCCTGTCGGCGTATACATACCAGAGTTCATCTAAAATATCTTTGTACCCTGCCTCTATTAAAAGCGCAGCCTCCACAAAAAAGAGCTCGCATCCTTTTTCCTTAGCCCTGTTATAAGCATCAAGAAGATAATCCTTTACGGCGGGGTGTATGATAGCATTAACCTTCTCCAAAAGATCTTTATCCGCAAAAACAGCCTTTGCCATCTTTTGCCGGTCGCTTGCCACATCCTCGCCTAAAAGCAAGACAAGTTTATTATAACACTCCGTGCCCTTTTTTCTTACTTCAAATGCAACTTCATCCGCAAAATATATCTCGCAAGTATAATGCTTTCCGATATATTTAAGTATTTCACTTTTTCCGGCTCCTATACCGCCGGTTACTCCGATGAATTTCATTAATGTGCCTCTAACCAGTTATTTCCTGTTTCAAGCCCTATTTCAAGACTTACCGCAAGATCGGCTGCGCCCTTCATGGCCTTTTCAAGAATCTCGGACGCCTTTTCTTTTTCTTCTATGGGAGCTTCGATTACAAGCTCGTCATGAACCTGAAGGATAATCTTGGATTTAAGTCCGGCTTCACCGATCATCTTCGCCGCTCTTATCATAGCAATCTTCATAATATCCGCAGCAGTTCCCTGAATAGGAGCATTCATGGCAACGCGTTCACCAAACTGCTTTTGCATAAAGTTAGATGCCTTAAGCTCGGGAATAGGTCTTCTCCGCCCGAAATAAGTCTCCGAATATCCCTTCTCCTTTGCATCAAAAACAAGCCTGTCAAGGTACTCCTTGATCTGGGGATAGGTGATAAAATACTGATCTATATACTGCTTTGCTTCCTTATTGCTGATAGAAAGGTCCTGTCCGAGTCCGTATGAAGAAATACCGTAAACAATACCAAAATTTACAGCCTTCGCATTTCTTCTTTGAAGATTCGTAACTTTCTCAAAGGGGACGCCGAAAACCTTGGAAGCTGTTATCCGATGGATATCTTTATCCTGTTTGTAAGCATCTATCAGCTCTTTATCTCCGGATAAAGAAGCAAGGACTCTGAGCTCAATCTGAGAATAATCGGCATCAATAAACACGCATCCTTCCTTAGGTACAAAGACGGCTCTGAGCTGCCTTCCCAGCTCAGTCCTTATGGGAATATTCTGCAAATTGGGATCGTTTGAAGAAATACGTCCCGTAGCCGTAATGGTCTGGTTAAAGCTGGTATGTATCCTGCCGTCTTCTTCTATAAAGGCCTGAAGCCCGTCGGCGTATGTACTCTTTAATTTAGTAAGAGCTCTGTACTCCAAAATATCAGCTACAAAAGGATAATCCGGGGCGAGCTTTTCAAGGACATCAGCCGCGGTAGAATACCCGGTCTTAGTCTTTTTGCCGCCGGGGATCTGCATTTTTTCAAACAGAATCTCTCCGAGCTGCTTAGGCGAATTGATATTAAAGTCCTCGCCCGACTCTTCTTTAATCTGCTTTTCAAGCTCGGCAATCCTTATACCAAGCTTTTCGGAATACTTTGTAAGCTCGTCTTTTCTGACAAGAACTCCTGTCTTTTCCATATCGTAAAGAACAGCGGTAAGAGGCATTTCTATATCGCGCATTATCTTGTCCATCTTCATTTGGGACAATCTGTCGGAAATAATGCTTCCCGCGGCAATCGCCACATACGCGCAATCAGAAACATATCCTTTAACCTTTTCCGCATCGGTCATAAGAAGCTCGGATGCGGACGACTTTCCGAATCTTTCCTTTTTACCGATAAGCGTCGTATCAAGATATTCAGATGCTATGGATTCAAAGTCATAATCATTCTTAAGGGGATTGATAAGGTAAGCCCCGATTACAGTATCAAAATACCTTGAAGTATCGTTAGATGCGATAAAATCATACTCACTCTTAATATCAAGAGTATAAAGCATTCCCTTAGCTTCTTTGACGCCTCTTTCTACTTCGGCAGAGAGATTTTCAAATCCCATAAGGTCGCTTACATAAAAGCAGCTATAACCATTGTCACTCTTTGAGCAAAACGCAGCCGCCTTAAGGACTCCCTCCTCGGGAAGTAAAAACAGTCCAAAATCGGATCCGGCATGCAAGAGCCTGTCTCCGAACTCTTTCCCGTCTTTACACTCATTTACTTCTATGCTTAAACTTGCTGAAGTCTCTTTAACCGCATCTTCAGAAAAACGCTCAAGGAGCTTTTTAAACTCCAGCTTTTTCATAAATTCATAGCTTTCGGGATTAAAATACCCTTCCGCCTTAGCCGCTTCTTTATCAAGCTCTATATCGCAGTCCGTCTTAATCGTAGCAAGTTTTAAACTGAGCTCGCAAAGATCTTTATTGTCAATCAAAGACTGTTTTATAGCCTTTTTTGAAATCTCATCAATATGCTCGTAAATTCCGTCTATGGATCCGTAGGTAACCATTAGCTCGGTTGCAGTCTTTTCCCCAACCTTAGGAACACCCGGAATATTATCCGCCGTATCTCCCATAAGAGCCTTAAGCTCAATAAACTGCTTCGGCGTTACCTGATATTTAGCTAAAACGTCTGCAGGCTTATAGTCTTCGATAGTAGTCTTACCGTAATTAGTCTTAGGGATACGGATCAAAATATGCTCATCAGAGATCTGCAAAAGGTCTCTGTCTCCGGAAACAAGGCTAACCTCTATTCCCGCAGCCTGCGATTTTTTGGCAAGCGTACCCATAAGGTCATCCGCCTCAAGTCCCGGGCAGGAAACTACGCAAACCTTCATAGCCCTTAAAAGATCTTTAAGGACGGGAATCTGCTCTCTAAGTTCCTCAGGCATAGGTTTTCTCGTACCCTTGTAAGCCTCGAACATTTTATGTCTGAATGTCGGAGCATGTTCGTCAAAAGTAACTACCAGATAATCAGGATTTTCTTCATCTAAGATTTTAAAAAGAATATTTAAAAAACCATATATCGCATTTGTATGAAGTCCCGACGCATTAGTAAGATCGGGGACTCCGTAAAACGCTCTGTTTGCAATGCTGTGACCATCTATAAGAACAAGCTTTTCGCTCATAAATAACCTCTGAATTTTTTATTTGGCGGCTATCCGAAAAGGATTATTACCGCGCTTCCAAGCACAAACAATATAAATGTCGTAACCCATTGTCCGAGACTTATAAGGGCTCCGATGCGCATGTGCTTTTTACGGCTTTGTTCAAGACGAAGCCTGAACTCCTCGTCAAGATCAAAACTGTCACCTCTTTCAAGGTGTTTCATTCCTTCCTGTACAAGAAACTGTATAGAAAGTTCCTCTTTGCAGGCATCGCAGGTATTCATATGATCCCTGAATCTCTCCATGGTTTCATAGTCAATACTGTTATTTAAATACAAGGGTATTAATTTTTCAAACTCTCTGCATTCCATTAATTTTTCCTTGTAAAAATACTCTCTCTGTGGTATTATCATTAAGTCGTGCCGGTGTGTCGGAATGGTAGACGAGGCAGACTCAAAATCTGTTGAGGGCAACTTCGTGTGGGTTCGAGTCCCACCACCGGCAGTCCTTATCCCTGCTTTTTGTAAAGCAGGGATTTTTTCTGCCTCTTTGAAGTAAATTACTTCATCATATACTTTACCGTCATCTCGTTTTGCTTAACAGAAAACTCAGCGACAGAACCCATCATAACAGGGATCATAGGATCGTAATGTCCAATATCCGCATCCATGATAACAGGTACCTTATAGTGTCTTGCAACTTCAAGGACTGCTTCGTACTTATCAAGATTCATCATTGTTTCCCCGTTATAGGGTCTTCCAAAAACAAATCCCTTCACATTTGAAAACCATCCGGCATTTTCAAACTGCCACATCGCTCTCCTTTGGGCAAAAACATTTAGATCACAGGACTCAAGAACCCAGATAAATCCGTCCTGAACATACTTCTTGTTAAAGTCTGAAACCTTATCAAATCTGGTTCCCACAAGGGTCTGCAGGCAGTCCATACATCCGCCGATCACGCGCCCTGTGATGCAGAAATTAAGATCTGTTTCTCTTGCATCTTTATACAGCTCGCCGTCGTAATAAATTACATGAACCCTGTCTTCCTTGGGGTTAAAAGTTTCCAGTGGATGCTCTGCGTCAACCTTTGATTCCTTCTCCCATTCAAGATATGATTTAAACTCAAGCTTTTTACCTGTAATAAGGTCCAAGGCATCCTGAATGTACTTGGGTCTCGGATTTTCGCAAAATGCACCGGCACAAGGACCATATATTGAAGCGGTATCACAAATAGTATTTAAAAGAAATGTAAAGTTTGTATTGTCGGAATAACCCATAAACCACTTTGGCGTAGACTCCATAATCCTGTTGAAATCAACATAATTTAGGATCTCGCACATGAGCTCTCCGCCGCCTACGGAAATAAATCCGTCGATATCACCGTCGCAATACATAGCGGTAAGTTCCCCGGCGCAGTGCAAAGGAGTATTACTGATTCCTACTCCGTCGCCTCTGAAAGCATTTGTTCCGGGAAGTGGTAAAAATCCTTCTTTACGGAACACCTTCAAAGCCTGGGTAAATCTAGTTTTATAAGGCTCCGTAGAAGCGCCGAAGGAAGGCGCCGGAAAACCGATACAAGACTGAGAACTTAAAAACTCGGGATATTTCATAGTAGTACTCCTTTCTTTGGTTTTTTGAAAGAAACTAATACATATTTAATCTATGGTTTATTTTAATTTCTCGTAAATCGGGAAACAATCAAACGTGGCAAAATAGTCCTTAGGCTCCTGGGCTCTTCTGATAAGCTGTACGCTTCCGTCTTCTTTTAAAAGAAGCTCTGAGGACCAAAGTCTTCCGTTGTAGTTATATCCCATCGCGAAACCGTGCGCACCGGTATCATGTATAACAATATAATCACCAATGTCTATCTTAGGAAGTTTCCGGTCGATAGCAAACTTATCGTTATTCTCGCAAAGAGATCCGGTAACGTCGTATGTGTGATCCAGAGGTTCATTTTCCTTGCCGAGGACAGTTATATGGTGGTAAGCGCCGTACATGGCAGGTCTCATCAGGTTAGCTGCGCAGGCATCAACTCCGATATACTCTTTATGAGTATGCTTTTCGTGAAGAACCTTTGTAACAAGATGTCCGTAAGGACCCATCATAAATCTTCCAAGCTCGGTATAGATAGCTACATCGCCCATTCCCGCAGGAACAAGTATCTCGTCGAATGCTTTGTGAACTCCCTCTCCTATAACCTTAATATCATTAGGCTCCTGGTCGGGTCTGTAAGGAATTCCGATTCCGCCGGATAGGTTTATAAACTTGATATCCGCCCCGGTTTCCTTTTCAAGCTTTACAGCGAGTTCAAAAAGCTGTCTTGCAAGTTCGGGATAATAATCATTGGTTACAGTGTTGCTCGCAAGGAAAGCATGGATACCAAAGTTCTTTGCTCCTTTTTCCTTTAGGACTTTAAAGCCTTCAAAAAGCTGCTCTGTTGTAAATCCGTACTTTGCATCCCCGGGATTATCCATAATGCTGTTTGCAATCTCAAAGTATCCGCCGGGATTGTAACGACAACTTATGGTTTCAGGAATGTAACCGATGGTTTTCTCAAGGAAATCGATATGAGTAAAATCATCAAGATTTATCGTTGCTCCTAATTTTGCAGCATATACAAACTCTTCAGCGGGAGTATCGTTTGAGGAAAACATTATATCCTCTCCCTTAAGCCCCATCGCGTCGCTGAGCATCAGCTCTGTATATGATGAGCAATCCGTACCGCAGCCATACTCATGTAAAATATTTATGAGGAAGGGATTGGGAGTTGCCTTAACGGCAAAAAACTCCTTGTATCCCTTGTTCCATGAAAACGCCTCTTTAAGAGCTTTGGCATTTTCCCGGATGCCTTTTTCATCATAAATATGAAAAGGTGTCGGATATTTTTTTACGATATCCTCGACCATGTCTTTAGTAACAAATGCCTTTTTCTCCATTTTTTCATAATCTCCTGTGTAAAACTTTTATTGCCCGCGTTTATCTTTAAAGAAGATGTGCGCGAAGCTCTGCCCCGTCAAGAGGGCTAAGATAAGCGGGAGGAACATCAAATACAGTCTTGCATCCTGTCATTCCCTCTTTCTTCATACGTACAACGGCTCTTGCGTAAGCCACAAGTACGCTGGCGGTAAATTCAGGGTTTGAATCAAGCTTTAAGCTGTACTCTATAACATGCTTATGCTCGCCATTTTCTCCGGTTTTACCTGTTCTAAATACGAATCCGCCGTGAGGGATTCCGCTGTGATCTCTCTTAAGCTCTTCTTCTGAAATAAAGTGAACGGTTGTATCGTAATCGGCAAAGTAGTTGGGCATCGTCTTGATCTCATTTTCGATACGTGCCTTGTCGGCGCCTTCCTCGGCAACAACAAAGCACTCTCTTAAATGCTTCTGTCTTGTCGTAAGTTCGGGATTTTCGCCGTTTCTTACAGCCTCAAGAGCTGACTCAACAGGAATAGTGTACTGCTTTCCGTCTTTAACACCGTCAATACGTCTTATTGCATCAGAGTGTCCCTGGCTGACGCCCTTTCCCCAGAATGTGTAATCCTTTCCTTCGGGAAGAACGCAATTAGCGTAAAGTCTGTTTAAACTGAACATACCGGGATCCCATCCGCAGCTGATAAGCGCTACATGTCCGCTTTCTTTTGCAGCCTTGTCAACATTCTCAAAATGCTCGGGAATCTTAGCATGAGTATCAAAACTGTCAATTACGTTAAAGTACTTAGCGTACTCGGGAGTCTGCTTAGGAAGATCGGTAGCGCTTCCGCCGCAGATAAAAAGAATATCAAACTCATCTTTATGAGCGGGAATATCCGATACGTTGTAAACAGGAACGCCCGCGGAAAGAGTCTGTAAAGATGCGGGATCTCTTCTTGTAAAAAATGCGCAAAGCTCTACATCAGGATTCTGTCTGATAGCAAGTTCAATGCCTTTTCCCAAATTACCGTAACCTAAAATTGCTGCTTTCATTTCTTTTTCGCCTTTCTATAATGCTATATATCTTCAATCTGCCAGTCTATGGGGGACTCCCCATTGGCGATTAAAAATTCATTTGTTTTGCTGAATGGTTTACTTCCGAAGAATCCTCTGTGCGCTGATAAAGGACTGGGATGTGGAGCTTCAAGGATAAGGTGATGCGGGTTGTTTAGCATCTTCTTTTTGCTTTGAGCTGGTCTTCCCCAAAGTATAAATACAATCGGTCTGTCTTCTTTGTTAAGTCCCTTTATTGCGGCATCGGTAAAGGTTTCCCAGCCATGGCCCTGATGGGAGAAAGCCTGATGTGCTCTTACCGTAAGAACGGTGTTGAGCATCAGTACTCCCTGTTTTGCCCACTTAACAAGATAACCATTGTTTGGTATCTTGCAGCCAAGATCGCTGTTTAATTCCTTGTAGATATTTACAAGCGATGGCGGTATATCTATTCCGGGCTTAACGGAAAATGACAGTCCGTGAGCCTGTCCGATGTTGTGGTACGGATCCTGTCCGATGATCACAACCTTTACCTTTGAAAGAGGCGTAAGATTAAACGCACTGAATATTTCGTCTGCCGGCGGAAAGACCTGTCCCGACGCATATTCATTCCCAACAAAGGTAAACAATTCTTTATAATAGGGCTTTTTAAATTCGTCCTCGTATACAGTTAGCCAATCATTCTCAATTCCGGCCATGTTTGATTCCTTAAAAATTTATAGTCTTACGCTTACGCCTTTTAAGCGTAAGTATTCTTTAACCTGACTGATCTCAAGCTCTTTATAGTGGAAAAGGGAAGCGGCAAGTACCGCCTCAGCTCCTGCCTCAATAGCTTCATAAAAATGCTCGCATTTTCCCGCGCCGCCTGAAGCTATGACAGGGATTCCTACTGTATCCGCTATAGCTTTTGTAAGTTCAAGATCGTAACCGTTCTTTGTTCCGTCACAGTCCATGCTGGTAAGAAGAATCTCTCCGGCTCCGAGTTTATACGCTTTCTCGGCCCACTCTACGGCATCGATTCCCATATCGACTCTTCCGCCGTTTTTATAGATGGTCCAGCCGTTTCCGTCAGGGCGCCTTTTAGCGTCCATAGCAACAACAACGCACTGTGATCCAAACTTATCCGCTGCGTCGCTTATAAGCTTGGGATTCATGATAGCCGCCGAATTAACAGCTATCTTATCGGCACCCTCTCTGAGGATTGCCTTAAAATCATCGACTGTTCTGATTCCGCCGCCCACAGTAAATGGGATAAACACCCTCGAAGCGACCTCTCTGACCCACTCAAGCTGAGTATCTCTCGAATCGCTTGAAGCAGTGATATCAAGGAAAACCAGCTCATCAGCGCCGGCTTTATCGTATGCTGAAGCTACTTCCGAAATATCTCCGGCATCTCTTAAATTAACAAAATTGATTCCCTTTACAACGCGCCCGTCTTTAACATCAAGACAGGGAATAACTCTTTTAGTGTGCATATCTATACCCGATCAGCCTTAACAGCTTTTACAAAATTTCTTAAGATTGAAAGTCCCACATCCGAGCTTTTTTCCGGATGGAACTGTGTAGCAAAAACATTACCGCATTCCACCGAAGCTTCTACCGTGCATCCATACTCGCATGTAGCGGTTACGATGCTCTTATCGTAAGCATCAAGATAATACGAATGAACAAAGTATACGTAAGAATCCTCGGGTATCCCTTCAAAAAGTCTGCCTTTGTTGGGATATTTTAAATTGTTCCATCCAATATGCGGAATTTTAAGACCCGTATCGGGAATTCTTTTTATCTTGCCTTTTAGGAGTCCGATTCCCGCTACTCCTGGAGTTTCGTCGCTTTCTTCAAACAAAAGCTGCTGTCCGAGGCAAATACCCAAAAGCGGAGTTTCTTGTTTTGCCACCTGTTTTATAACATCAACGAGGCCGTATTCGTGAAGTCTTTTCATAGCCTCTCCGAAAGCCCCGACTCCCGGAAGTATCACACCGTCAGCATTAAGGATAGTGTCTTTATCTCTTGTAAGGATTACTTCCTCTCCGATAAACTTAAGTGCTTTTTCAACGCTCTTTATATTCCCCGCGTCATAATCAATAATTGCAATCATATCTATTCTCCACTGCCGGATTCTACGAAATTCCCGCTTCCCATACCGTCTTCCTCGGGGAGAAGATCCGGTTTTTCGATAACCGGCGGTTCTTCCTTTACTTCCTCTCCTTCGGGCATCTTACCCGTTGCTTTTGACAAAGCCTCGTTATAGCTCATTCCATCTACTATATAATGCACAAGCTTTGTATAAACAACATCATCCGGTTCGGAAGCAATAAGCCTTGCTTCGTCTTCTGTAAGTCCGTATTTTGATGTCAGTATTCCCAAAATCTCCTGATATGTAGGGTCCACTTTATCCACGCAGTTCCATTGCGAAGCGGATGTAAAGAGTCCGGGATAAGCGTTAACGGATTGTATAAGGCTGTCCAAAGCTCTGATTTCATTGCCTTCATCGGCAAGCATCTCATACTCGCGAAGCCACAGTCTTATCCTCAAAATACACTCAGAGCTGTTAAACATGATAGTCTCGGATTCGCTTAAATCCTTTCCGAAAAGATTCTGGTAGCAAGCCTGATAATCTTCGTTTCTATATGCGGCTCTTCCTGCTTTCTTTACAGAGAAATCTCCTGCAAATCTAACGATAAGGAATAATAATGCAGCAAACATAGCCGCCACGATTACGATCATGGCTACGCTCTTTGTATTAAGCTTTTTCTCAGGTTTTCCGGGCTCGGGCTGTTCCTTTTTAGGTTTTTCTTTCTTAGGCTTTTTCTCTTTCTTTGGCTTCTTTTCCTCTCCGCCTTCTTCGCCGTCAGCGTCAGCCTTTTTATC
>JAFPRD010000030.1:0-8879 GCA_017401005.1 Lachnospiraceae bacterium | reverse complement strand
ATATTCTCTTCATTGGTTTCATCTGTTACATACTCTAAACCAAAGCACTTAAGAATCTCTTCGATTTCAGATCGCTCAAGGCAAAGAAGGGGGCGAACAATCCGAAATTTTCCCTCCCTTGATACCGGAATCCCGGTAAGTCCTTTCAGAGCACTTCCCCTGAAAAGATTAAAGAGTACCGTCTCCGCATTGTCGTTCATATTATGAGCAACCGCAATCTTTACTTCTCGCTCTCTTCCTGAAGGTCCAAAATCCGAAACGACCGAAAGCTCATTTTTTACCCTTTGTGCCGTCTCCTCAAAAGCTTCGTACCTAACGCGCCTGCCCGTTTCCTCCTCGGACAGACCCAGTTCTTTAGAAAGCGAAGGTATGTCCTTTTCGTACAAATAAAAGGGCACATCCCACTTTTCGCAAAGCTGTCTTACGTAGGCGGCATCTCTTGAAGCGTTTTCGCGGATTCCGTGGTTTACATGGACGGCAAAAAGCTTCAGGTCCATTTCTTTTCTTAATTCACATAACAAAAATAAGAGGCAAACCGAGTCCGCCCCTCCAGAAATTCCGGCAACGATAGCATCACCGACAGATATCAGATTTTTGGCCTCCGTAAAAGAGGCCGCCTTTTTCATTAACTCGTTATCCATTTTAAATCAGTGGTTTTTGCGGAAGATGATCTCTCCCTCCTGAACCAGTCCAAGAGACTCGCGGGCCTTATCGGCGGCGAAACCTTTTGTTTGAGATTCGATCTCGTACTCATCAATCTCTTTTCCGCGCTGCTCTTCATCAGCAAGCTGCTCATTGAGAGAGACTTCCTGCGTATCGTATGCGGCTATCCTGCTCTTAACATTTCTTCCCTGTACAAAGATTATTACAGAAATAAGAAATACAACCATAGCCACGAGTACAAAACCCATAAAACTATTATGTTTTCTTCTTCTCGACATTGCTGTTCTTGCCATATCGGGGATCCTTCCTTAAAAACACATGTTTACATAAATTTTACCCCTTATGTAACGGGCGCGTCAACAGTATTAACCTATATATTTAAACAATTCCTTCGCTTCATCCTTCTTCACGGTCTCGGCTACATCAAGTACCTCTACCTTAACATCCTTGTTACCGAAGGAAATGGTGATGACATCCCCTACTTTTACGTCGGTAGATGCCTTCGCAACCTTATCATTTATCATAACTCTTCCGGTATCGCAAGCTTCGTTGGCTATCGTTCTTCTCTTAATAAGTCTTGATACCTTCAGATATTTGTCTAATCTCATAAAATCCTCCCATAATCTCCTGAGCAAAAAACAGGCGCATCCAAACGGGTGCGCCTAAAAATTCTAAAACGATAAACTAATTAGTTTACAGCGTCCTTAAGAGCCTTACCAGCCTTGAACTTAGGAGCCTTAGAAGCCTTGATCTTCATCTCCTTACCGGTCTGAGGGTTTCTTCCGGTTCTAGCTGCTCTCTTAGCAACTTCGAAAGTACCGAAGCCAACGAGCTGAACCTTGTCATTCTTCTTAAGAGCCTTAGTAACAACGGTGATGAAAGCGTTAACTGCTTCCTGTGCATCCTTCTTTGAAAGCTTAGCTTCCTCAGCAACAGCTGCAACAAACTCAGTCTTGTTCATGTTTAAATTTCCTCCTGAATTATGAGATTATTTGGTAGCAAATAAAAGCTACTCTTTATATATACTTACTTTCTGCCGTTTTGTCAAGGAAATACAGCAAAAACGTGCATATTTTCAGCCTTTTTTTGCCTTTTTTATGGCTCTTTTACCAAATCTGCGAAAGAAAATGATACATCTTTATCATCTCCGTCCACCGAGATGGTGTAACTGCGTGTAAAATAGCCCGACTTACTCAGGGTCAGAACATGTAATCCCTCGGCTTTTTTAAAGCTGCAGGGGCTGATTCCGACGTAAGAACCGTCAAGGTAAATCTCAGCACCCGTGGGGGAATCTATGTATACTTTGTAGTATGTAGACGTTGTCTGCGCATCCGAAGGGGCAGATGTACTTTCTGAGGTTGTATTGTCCGTGGTCTGTTCCGATGAAGTGCTGCCTGACGAAGTGCTGCCCGATGAAGTACTGTCTGTCGAAGCATTGCCGGATGAGGTATTATCGGATGAACCCGTACTTTGCGAGTTTTGGGTCGCAGAGCCCGTGCCTGACGCAGATGAGGTCGAATCCTCATCTTTATCATCGGTCTCTGACTTTTCAAGGGTAATGTCTATTCCGGCCGTGGGCTGGCCGACATTAAGGTACTGCGTGATGGTAGTGTAGCCCTCTGCCTTGCAGATAAGCTGGTGCAAGCCGTAAGAGAGTTCAACCGCCTCGGACACATTTGTCTGTTCTCCGTCAACGTAGAGCTTGGCGCTTGCGGGATTTAAGGAGAAAAGAATCATTCCCGTCTTTGGCTTAGCAAATTCCACATCTGAAAAATCGAGGGACGACTCACTGTTGCGATTTATAACAACGCTCTTTTCGGCAACCGTTCCGGAACCGCTTATCTTAACCTGATACTTACCCTCGGGAACGGTTATCAGCATATCCTCCGTCACCTTCTGGATCACGGAGTATCCGATCTCGATCCAGCCGTCAATAAATCCCTGATGACCGGTAAGACGCAAGTATCCGTGTCCCTTCTCAACCTTTAAGCTGTAGACCTTGTTTCCGATTCCCTGGAATGTCAGCTTGTCCGTAGGGATTATATCCTGCTCGGCGATTCGATTTCCGTCCGAAAAGTAGACGGCATCCTTGCTTATCTTGTACACATCTTCGCCGATGGTTACTTCTCTCTTGACATCATCAATGGCATATCTGTCCGTTTCAGCTACTGTCCAGGCCGAAGGCGATAGTTTCATCTCGGTTAAATGCTTCTTATCCTTGATAAACTTTACGTCAACAATATCCCCGGGATTAATCTGGCTTATTGATACCGTACTTCCGTGGCGGTCGTAAAAGCAGGTCGTTCCGTCGTATTCAAGAGTATAGCTTTTCTCAACATCAAGATTGAGAAAAGTTAAAGTCATTTTCTCCTCATCCTTTTTTACAAGGATGGGAGTATCCGCGGAATCGTAACTGCCCGGCCCGTATACCACGGGGAATTCGTTCTTCGTCTCATCTCCCACTACGGGTGATGGAATGTCATCCGTAGAGAGCATTCCGCAGCCCGTTAAAAGCCCGGTCAGCAAAAGACCGGTAAAAATAACTGCTGCCGCCTTCTTCCCTGAATATTCAGTTTTCCCCATCAGCTTTTTTCTTATCACTTATTTCTCCGAAATCAGCTCCATAACCCGCTTTTTAAGGTACTCCGGCGTATTCTTCGATGGCTCATCCAGGACTTCCTGTAAGAGCTTGTCGAGAATCTCGCCCATAGCGGGCCCCGGCTTAACTCCAAGGTCTTTTAAATCGTTTCCGTTTATCTTCAGTTCTTTTACAGAGACGCATTCGCCTCTTTCGAGTATCCCTTTATATATTTTATCCCACTGCCTGATATTTTCAAGTTTCTCTTCTCGCTTAAAATCGCTTTGGGCAAGAATATCCGCTTCCTTTACCTCAAGAAGCAGCGGAAAATTCTCTCTTCCTATTTTGCAAAGAGCTTTTCTGACGAGCTTTTCATCGGGCTGAAGGCTGTACCCGTAGTCGTGGTATCTTACAAGAGCCGTTACCTTCGAGATAGTGGCGTTGTCCATCTTAAGGCGCCGTAAAATCTTTCCCGCCATATCCGCACTGATAGCCGGGTGCCCGTGAAAATGGGTCGTTCCGTCGGCATCTGTGGTAAGAGTCCTGCTTTTTCCGATATCATGTAACAGCATCGCCAGCCGCAGGACGGGATCCGGGCGCACATTCTCAATACTTTTTATTATATGCTCTCCTACTCCGTAGCAGTGGTGAATATGCCTTTGGGGCGTCTTCATCGCCTCATCAAACTCCGGCAAAAAAACCTTAGTCATCCCGGTTTCGTAAGCTTTAATAAGCTCTCCGGGGTTGTCCGAAACAAGCAGTTTTATAAGCTCTGTGTGGATTCTCTCGGCGCTTATCTTTTCAAGATTTCCGGATAGTTTTTTAATAGCTTCCTGCGTCTTTATGTCAATCTCGTATCCAAGCTGAGCCGCGAATCGCACCGCTCTGAGCATCCTTAAAGCATCTTCAGAAAATCGCTCCATCGGGTCTCCGACACAACGGATGACTTTTCTGTCAATATCGCCGAGGCCGTCAAAAAGGTCCACCAGTCCCGCCTCGTCATTATAAGCCATGGCATTTATTGTAAAATCACGCCTCTTAAGATCCTCTTCAAGACAGGCCGTAAAAGTCACTTCCTTCGGATGTCTTCCGTCCTCGTAGACTCCGTCAAGACGATAGGTTGTCACCTCGAAGCCTTCCTCACCGAGCATAACCGTGACCGTTCCGTGCTGCAACCCCGTGTCTACCGTGCGCCTGAAAAGCTCTTTAACTTTTAGAGGCGCCGCAGATGTGGTAATATCCCAGTCCTGCGGATTTCTTCCGAGGATGGAGTCTCTTACGCACCCTCCTACCACATAAGCCTCAAAGCCCGCGTCCGAAAGAGTTTTGATTATGAAATTTGCCTTTTCGGGTATAGTAATTTTAACCTGATTTTTTTCCATCAAAAATTCCTGTGTTACATTCCGGCCTGCAAGTTTTAATTGCCGGCTGAGCCTAATATAAACTTATCGATAACCGTCACAAGACCGTCCTCATCGTTTGAGAGTGTGATAAAGTCTGCGGCTTTTTTAACTTCGTCTTTGGCGTTGGCCATGGCAACACCTACCGCGGCATATTTGATCATAGAAATATCGTTGAATCCGTCTCCGCAGCATATGGTATTCTCCCATTTTACGCCGATTTTTTCAAGCATAGCATCAAGCGTATCCGCTTTGCTGACGTTTTTGGGCATCACTTCAAGGAAGAATTCCTCGGAGCGATAAATAGAAAGAGAATCTTTGTATCTTGCAACAAGCTCTTTTTCATATCCTGCCGCCAACTGCCCGGGGGCTGTTATAAGCACCTTGTTTACGGGATAGTCTATAAAAGACTTAAAATCGTAAACCGTGATGACGTTCATACTGTTGATGCGGGCTTCGAGGAGCACATATTCGTCCGGTTCAAAAGCTGAAATTACATAATCTCCCTCGGGATCGATACCTTTCCTCGAAAGATATCCGCCCTGATTTTTAACTTCCGCCCCGTTTCCTTTAAGGTAGTATGAGATGATCCCCGCTTCTTTTTCCTTTGCAAATTCGTAAATCTCGGCGGGAATATCTCCAGGAAGAGTCTTTTGGTAGATTACTTCCTTAGCCGCGCAGTCCCAGACTCTCGCCCCGTTAAAGGAAAGAAGGTATCCGCCGTACCTCGCAAGCTCCAGCTCCTCTTCATATCTTTTCATTCCCGGTGTAGGTCTTCCGGAGGCAAGTATCACAGCATGCCCCATATCCATTATCTTTTTAAGGGCTGCTGCCGTCTTTGGCGTGATCTCTTTTTTTGTATTGGTAAGAGTTCCGTCTATATCAAGCACAAGTGCTTTGCGTTCATCCAAGTTTAGTCTGTTCATTTTTCATCTCTTTTAAAAATCCGAAAGTTAAAGGTACTGTAAGTAAAAAGGAGCAGATATCCGCTGCCATTTGGGACATCTGTACTCCGCGAAGTCCCAAGATGCCCGGGAGAGTAAGGACGATCGGGATAAGGAAAAGCCCCTGTCTGGCTCCGGACAAAACCGAGGCTCTGAAGGTCTTTCCCACGGACTGAAGGAGCATATTTGAAAAAACAACAAAGCTGCTTAAGGGAAATACAACAATCTGGTATCTAAGCGCAACGGTTCCGATCCTTATAACGTCAAGATCCTCACGCCGGAAGATTGTTACGATAGGCTCCGCAAAAATAAAGCTTACCACAGAGATACCAAGGAGTACGAAAAAAGCGATCCTTACGCAAAACCAAAAAGCTTCTCTTACTCTTTCAAATCTTTTTCCGCCGTAATTCATGCCGCAGACGGGCTGAAATCCCTGTCCGAATCCGATAAGTGCCGAGTAGCAAAACATCAGATATCTGTTCACAACCGACATAGCCGCTATAGCCGCGTCAGACACCGGCGCACCGTACTTACCCGCAGCGCGGTTCAAAAGAACCGTGGAAACACTTCCCAAGGCCTGCCTTACAAGAGACGGGAATCCGCCTTTAAAGATTTCCGCGATATAATACCATCCAAAGTGAAGTTCCTTAAAGCTGATCCTTAAATTTCCGCCCTTTCGGGTCATAAACAAAAGTATCGTAAGCGAGGTCATCTGGCTGATGACAGTAGAGAGAGCCGCTCCCGCTACACCAAGTTTAAATACAAAGATAAACAAAGGATCGAGGCCCACGTTAAGAATCGCTCCGGAACAGATTCCGACCATTGCGTAGGTAGCGCTTCCCTGGAATCTAAGCTGGTTGTTTACTACAAAGCTGCTCATCGTAAAGGGGGCGCCGATAAGGATTATCCGTAGATAATCGGTCGTATAGGGCAGGATCGTTTCCGTGGACCCGAGCAGGATTGCAAGAGGCTTTAAAAATACCAGTCCCAAAGTCGTAACAACAATACCAGTTGCAAAGGCGTAAAAGAAACCGGTAGACGCCATCTTCTTTGCAGCGTCAAACTCACCGGCGCCGAGCTTTCTCGATATATAATTTCCGGATCCGTGGCCATGGTAAAAGCCAAGAGCCTGTATTACAGCCATCACAGAAAAAACAAGTCCGACAGCGGCGGTAGCCTGTGTGCTTATCCTTCCCACAAAAAAAGTGTCCGCCATATTGTACAGCGCGGTGATGAGCATACTGATAATAGTCGGCACTGACATCTTTCCAACTAAGACCGGTATCCTTTCCGTCTGCATATATTCGACTTTTTCCTGCTGTGACATTCTTCCGACTGATTTCATTTTAGTACTTCCAATCCGTATCCATCCGGCCAAACCAAAGTTGCATCCACAAAGCGCTCTTTGCCGGAAAGCGCGGTGGATTTCTTATGAAGAAAAACGGGGCAGGCACATGGCCTGCCCCTAAAAATTATAAATTAACTTTCCGGCATCGTCAAATCACTAAAGCCTTTAACCGGTAATATCAGTTACCTGCACCGGTCTCCTCGGTAGATTCAGTAGCCTCCTCGGTCTCTGTGGTTTCTTCTGTCTCAGTAGCTTCCTCAGTAGCCTCTTCACCTTCGGTAGTTTCTGTAGCTTCAGTGGCTTCTTCAGACTCAGCTGCTGCTTCTTCCTCCACCTTAAGGTAATTAAGGTTTCCGGTTACTTCCATACCCTCTACCGCAGCATCTAAGTACTCGGTCATGCGGGTATTCATAATGGCATCTCTTACGCTGAGCTTCCAAACGGGCTCTGCCTGCTCAAGATAGTAAACAACATAGGTGTATGCTTCACCTACATAGAAGCTGGAAACATCTCCGGTCTTTCTCTCGTCGCTAAAGATCCAGTCCTTGATCTCGCCCTCGTAGGTAGCGGGATTCTGGTTCTCGTAAAGTCCGCCTTCCGCGGAATCAAGAGAATATCTCTCTGCAAGGGAGATGAAGCTCTCTTCTGTCTTGTCGCTTGCTTCCCACTCGGTAAGGATCTCGGTACCGTTGTCAGAATCGGTAACGATTGCACGGATATTTACGGTAGGTACCTCAGAGCGGTAACGTGCCTTGAAGCCTACAACATAGTAGAGGCTTGAAATAGTATTGTCGATAACTGTGGTATCGCCTTCTACTCTCGCATCGTCAAAAAGCCACTCTCTGATGCTGTAGAGGGTATCGGAAGAAAGCTCGCCTGTATGAAGCTCTCCGTCTTCCATAACGGTCTCAGCGGCCTTGTCTGCCTCGGGCTTAGCAGCGTCCATAGCTGCCTGCTTTTCGGCATCATTGGGTGTATAGCTTCCGTCCTCAGCTACTGCAGCGCCCTCGTCGGCGAGCTCAGTGGGCTCTGTAGGAAGAGTTGCATTAACTGTAGTTAAATAGTAGTCTACGGAATCATAAGTAGCGCTGTTTTCGTTATAGTAGGTTTCAATCTCCTCATCTGTAGGGAGCTTTGAATCGTATACTGACTGATAATACTCTGAGAGCATTAAGGACTTCTTTACGATGGGCTTAAGTCTGTTCTTGGTAGCGTATGCACCATATCTTGTCTTTAAAAGGTCGGCAACGTTTGTGTTTGCGGTATTGGCAGCTTCCTGAGCGCTCTCGAGGAATTCGTTCCATCCTTCATCGGCATCGAAGGTAAATCCGGCTGCTGCCGCCTCTCTTCCGAGAGCGACGTTCTGTTTAATCTGGTCTACGGTGAGCTGTTCAAAGTAATCCTTGAAAGTAAGCTTTTCGGAATACTGAACGGTGGAAGGATCGCTGTCTGCGGTAAGTCCGTAGTAAGAAAGATAGCTTCCGTAGTTGTTAAAATAGTTGTTCTTAACGGTGTTGTACATATAATCGAACTCTACGGTTCCGATCTTCTCACCGTCAACGGTAACTACTGTCTTCTTAAGGTTAATGATATTTCTTACAGGGAAAGAAAGAATAAATCCCAAAACGGCGGCAGCGGCGATAATACCTACAGCCTTCCAGATCATAAGATTTCTTTCATCCTTTTTCTTAGCCTCAGCACGCTTTTGCTTCTTAAGGTCGTATTTAGTAACGACTTTATCAGCCTGCTGATTCTCGTTTTCTATAGCTGACATTGAAAGATTCTCCTTTAAAAAGAAAGATTTGCACGGGAATGCCCGTGCAAATCAGTATTTTACCCTATTTTATATTAAAAATAAAGTCTTTCACAAAAAACTCACATTTTTTGCCCGTTAAGAATTCTTTCTGTACTGAAGGGGAGTCTGTCCAAGTGTCTTTTTAAAGAGT